>DATEQL010000908.1:0-8821 GCA_035272665.1 Allostellaceae bacterium | reverse complement strand
GTTGCCCGAGGTCAGCGTCGGCATGATCGAGGCATCTGCGACGCGCAGCCCTTGCATGCCGCGCACACGAAGCTGGTCGTCGACCACGGCCATCGGGTCCGAGCCCATCTTGCAGGTGCCAACCGGGTGGTAGGTGGTTTCGGCGTTGTTCCTTACCCAGTCGAGCAATTCGTCGTCGGTCTGGATATCCACGCCAAGCGTGATTTCGTCGGTGGCGATGCCTTGCATGGCGGGTGCGGTCATAATGCGCCGAGTGATGCGCATCGCTTCAAGCGCTCAGCCGGTTCGCCAGCACCGATCCGGCCGATCCCGCACCCACCACGATATAATCAAAAATCTGGTTTTCCATTTTGAACCGTCGTTCTGCAATTACCCGAGCCCGATGCCGCCGCGATCCCAACCCGTCCATTCTCAGGGCAGCCGATGAGTGCACAACCGGTCCCGCTCGGCGATCCGATGTGAATGTTAGTTTCGGGTCGCCCGTGAAGCTAGCGGAGCATGGCCGGCGGAGTTGATCGGGGTTGTGCAGCAGGCGGCCGGATAGCTCTGCGTGCTGGAGCGAGCTTTCGATAATGATGCGCCGAGTCTCAATTTCACCGCCGCCTGTATCAAGCGCTGGCCTTCCCATCCTGAGATTAAAGGCTCGTCCTGGCCGGTTGCGGCAGCGGGGTTCCTCGGCGCGGCTGCTGTAATGCGCGGCGCTAATCTCTTCCTCCACCTTCCCAGCTACCGAGGACCCAACCAAGCTCGAAACACGACAGCTCCATCCGACCCTGGCCCGAGAAGTCGTCGGCCTCAGGTTATGGAAGCGGCTGGACGACGCGAATGGCACTCCGACCAGTCCTATATGCTGCAGCCAGCGACCGGCGCGGCGCTCTACACGGTTGAACTGCCGACTGAGGGTGGCGAGACTTTCTGGGTCGATTTGCGCGCCGCCTATGCGGGCTTGCCACGGCAGCTGCGGGCGAGGATCGCCGGGAAGCGTGGTATTTTCGATTACAGCGGCTCGCGGGGTACGGGCGCGAGCCGGATCGGCATATTTCGGAGGCAGCGAAACGCCTGACGTCGCCGGTGACGCATGCGCTGGTCCGCGCCCACCCCGAGACCGCCGACCGCTCGCTCCACCTTGATTCGACGACGACCGTCGGCATCCACTACATGGATAAGGCCTCAGGTCTCGCCCTGCTGGATGAAGTCTACGAACACGCCACACCCGACGACTTCGTTTACGCTCACCATGGCAGGTCGGCGACCTAGCCCTGTGGGACAACGGCTTCACGATGCACCGGCGCACACCGTTCGACCCGGGCGCGAGGCGCCGTTCTGCAAGTACAGCTTCAGTTTCACGACGACCCGACGCGTTTGTGCTCGATCTCGCCAGCAACGCGGGTTAGCGACCTCGCGACGCTCCCCGCCTATCCAGGTCCTCCTTCCGCGGATAGCTAAACCGGAGACCTGAGACACCGCATTAGAAGGGTCTCCGGTCGAGCGGCGCGTGTGGCTGCTCCAATCCATCGACCGCGATGCTCCGGCCATTTATCCAGTGTGCGCGCGGCGAGGCGATGAAGGTGATGACGTCGGCCACTTCCTCGGCGGTGCCGAGCCGGCCCATCGGGAAGCCGTGGCGAACGTAATCGTCGAAATAGTCTCGATTGGCGACGCGGTAGCGATCCCAGCCATTGCCGTCGACGAGTATCGATCCCGGTGAGACGGTGTTAACCCGTATCCGGTAAGGCACGAATTCGAGCGCCCAGCGCTCGGTATCGAAGATCAACGCTGCCTTGGCCGCGCCGTACTGGCCGGACATCGCAAGCTGTGCCGACCAGCCCGAAATCGATGCCACGTTGATCACGGAAGCGCCCGAACGACCCTTCATATGCGGCAGGGCCAGTCGCATCATCCGCACGGTCTGGATCAGATTCCGCTCCATGGCGGTACGCCAGTCCTCATCGGTGCTGTCAGCGATGCGCGCCCCACCCCCGCCGCCGCCCACATTGTTGACCAGGATGTCGATCCCGCCGAATCCCGTAACTGCCGCCTGGACCAGACTTTCCGCCTCTTCGGGCTGGCTGACATCGGCGACGCGGGATACCACTGAGACACCGCTTGCGCGCAACCCGGTCTCGGCTTCGGTCAATTGTTCGGTCGAACGGGCCGACAGCACCAGACGGCAGCCCTCTGTCGCGAAGGCCTTGGCGGTGGCAAGGCCGATACCGCGGCTGGAGCCGGTGACCAGGGCGATCTTGTCCGTCAGCTTAAGGTCCATCGGGATGGCTCCGTGGCGTGCGATCGCATTGTGTCGCGCCGGCCCCTCGGCGGGACACCCGACCCTAACACCGGTTTTGACTATCGTTCAACAAGGCGCAATCACGCTCCAAACCAAGGCGGTCAACGGAACCAGGGTGGCGCATCTGTTATCCCGCGAGACGATATAGCTGCCATCTTCGTTTCGGGCCGGGGCTCGCGCCCCAGCCTTGCTTGCGAAACCGTTGCTGCAGCGAGCCGCACAGCGGACAATCGCGTTTGCAAGTGCAACAATCCGTACGTTGGGAAAAGGCAGAACGACCGGGATTCTCGACGAGACCATCGCGGACGAGAAGATGTTGCGAGCGGCGCCGGCGGAGGCCGATATCGCGCCGCTGCTGAGCGCCCGCAGCACTAGCCGACCCTACCGATGACCTATCCGCCGGCACGCCGTGTCACGCGAACCGCGTCCTGGCCCAGCCAGTCTCGAACAGGACGTTCATCAGCGGCTCCGACCGCTTGTGGCGGAACATCCAAGCTCCATCCACCCGCGCGTAAGTCTCGTGATCGATGCCGGCGCGCCACATCGCCTGATTTCCGGCGGCCACCGTGCAAGGCATGAACAGGTACCACCGCGCTCGTGCCTTATCGCCTTCCACCTCGATGTGGCCATTCAGGCTGTAATGGATCGCGAAGGAGAAGATCCCCGACGCCCCTCGGAAGAAGCCCCGGATCGCCTCGCGCCCTTCAAACCGGCCCAGGGCGGGGCTTTCCCATAACGCGTCCTCGGTGAACAACATAGCGATCCCGTCGGCGTCGTATTGGTTGTCACACAATGCGGCATAGCGCGCTTTCAGGTTGCGGATCGCCTCCGCATCCTCCAGGGCCTGTAGCCGCCGCTCCATCCGTTCGAGCCGTGCCAGATCAGATCGATTGTCTTGCGCGATCTTCTCGTGCCCACTGTTTAGCGGCGACGTTCCTTCGGCCCGGGCCACCCGGTCAACAGGAATATCCCGATCGCGGGGCGTCGGCGGCACCGCCAGCATGGCGGAAGCCTAGGCCAAGATTCGCGCCGGTGCCTCGCTGGTTCCAGCTCCGTATTGGCATCGTCTTCGCCGGATGCGCTTGTCGGGGAGATCAAGTCCAGGCTCGCGCGGCTGATCGACGCCGATGGCTCTACAATTTCCCGAGTTGTCGGCGCGCCGACCTCGGGGCGAACGCATCGCTCAGCCTTCAGGGAAGGTCGGCAAGATAACGTCGTTCTGCGGCACATGCTGGTCTCGCGGCTGGGCAGGGTACCGCACAACGCCAGGGCAGCATTTTGCAGGTCCCCGCGACCTGTGGCGGTCGAATCACCGGGCGCTTGAAGATTGACTTGGAACCGCGTTGCCGGCATTCGGAGACCCTGGTGCGGCGGGTGCACGTACGTCAGGACTGTCGCGAACCCGCGGTGAGACCATCAACGATCGGAGCCCTTGTCATGAACCAGAGCGATTTCGAAGCCGACCTCCGGCGCGAGGGTTACCAAATCTTCTATGGCGGCCTGAAAGCGGGCGAGGTGAACCCCGACCACTCGCATGCGTGGCACGCACGCGTCATGGTGATTGGCGGAGAGATCACCATCACCCGTGGCGGCAAAGCGGAAACGTTCCATGTCGGTGACAGTTGCGCGGTCGCCGCTGGCGAGATGCATGCCGAACATGTCGGTCCGCAAGGGGTCGCCTTTATCGCTGGACGCCGCGCCGCTGCAGCGTGAAGCCCAGCTGCTCAAATTTCTCGCCGCCCTTGACGGCTCTCCGACAATCTCAGGGCAGTTGAGGATCGCCTCTCCAAATTCGGCGTCGATGAGAGCTACCTCGACATGATCTGGGGGTAAGAAGCCGCCCCCATTTCGACCCGATGCGTAGAGGGAAGCATTGCATGAAGTTCAGCTTTTCAAGCGAGCAGGAAGAGTTCCGGTCCAACCTGCGCCGCTTCCTGGTGAACCGTTCGCCGACCAAGGAAGTGCGGCGATTGATGGAAACCGATGATGGCTACGAACGCGTCGGCTGGCGGTCGATCAACGCCGAACTCGGCCTGACCGCGGCCCGCATCCCGGAAGCCTATGGCGGTCAGGGTTTCGGCTTCGGCGAACAGTGCATCGTGCTGGAGGAAATGGGGCGCGCCCTGCTCTGCGCGCCGTTCTTCGCGACGGCGGTGCTGGCCGCCGGTGCCATCCTGAATGCCGGGACCGAGACGGAGAAGCAGGCGCTGCTGCCCGGCATCGCCGCCGGCGAGACGGTCGCGACTTTCGCCTGGGTCGAGGACAATGGGCGCTGGGGCGCCGAGGGCACGGCGCTGGCCGCGACCGCTGCGGGCGGCGGGATCGTGCTGAACGGGCATAAGACCTATGTGGTCGACGGCCACACCGCCGACCTGATCGTCGTGCTGGCGTGTGCCCCGCAAGGTCTGTCGCTGTTCACCGTTGCTGGCAATGCGGCCGGCCTGACCCGCCGCTTCCTGAAACCCATGGATCCGACGCGGAAATTCGCCCGCCTGGAGTTCAATGGCGTGGCGGCGACCCCGCTTGGTACGGCCGGCGGTGCCGCGGCTCCGTTCGCGCGCACGATGATCGAGGCCTCGGTCTGCCTGGCCAACGAAATGGTCGGCGGCGCGGACCGGCTGCGGGAGGATGCGCTGGCCTATGCCATGATGCGCCTGCAGTTCGGCAAGCCCATCGCCTCTTTCCAGTCGATGAAGCACAAGCATGCCGATATGCTGCTGGAGGTGGAACTGGCCAAGTAGGCGGCCTATTACGCCGCTGCCTCATTGGACGATGGGGATGATGACGCGGTGGTCAACGCGCATCTCGCCAAAGCTTGTGCCAGCGATACGTACATGCAAACCGCCATCCATGCGGTGCAGATCCATGGCGGTATCGGCTTCACCTGGGACCATGACACCCATCTCTGGTTCAAGCGGGCAAAAAGCTCCGAGATGTTGCTGGGTGATGCCAGCTATCATCGCGAACTGATGATGCAGAACTGGACGGCCTGAGGGAGAGCGACATGACCGAGATCGACGAAGCCTCGGTTCGCGCCGAAATCCGCGCCTGGCTGGAGGCAAACTGGAGCCCGGACTACGGGCTGGTCGAATGGCGTCACAAGCTGGCCGAGTCCGGCTGGGGCGTGCCGCATTGGCCGTCGCGCTGGTATGGCCGCGACCTTCCAGTCGGCCTGGTGCCGGTGGTCGAGGAGGAATTCAAGCGTGTCGGTGCCATTGGCGTCGCCAAGGTGGGCATCCGCACCCTGGCTGCCGCGACCATCCTTGCGCACGGCACCGACTTGCAGAAGGAGAAGTTCCTGCTCCGCATTTTGACCGGTGAGGATATCTGGTGCCAGTTGTTCAGTGAACCGGGCAGCGGGTCGGACGTGGCCGGTGCGGTGACGCGGGCCGAATTCCGCGGCAATCAATGGGTGGTGAACGGCCAGAAGGTCTGGACCACCAGCGCGCACAAGGCGCATTGGGGATTGTTGCTGGCGCGCACCGATTGGGACCAGAGGAAGCATCAGGGCCTGTCGTATTTCATCATCGATATGAAACAGCCGGGTGTGACGGTGCAGCCGCTGCGGCAGATGAACGGCTATGCGTCGTTCAATCAGGTGTTCCTGACCGATGCCAAGGTCGAGCCCGAGTTTCTGGTCTCCGAGGTCGGTGACGGCTGGGCGGTGACCACCACCACGCTGATGCATGAACGCCGCGGCGCCGACGGGCTGCGCAGCTGGGCGATTGCATCCGACAAGCCGGGCCGTGCCTATGACGAGGAGCGGGAGGAAATCCGCACGACGATGGAGCCCTACAAATGGTATCCACAGCGTGCGGGCCGCGTCGATCTGATCATGGAACGGGCGCGGGCGACCGGGAAGGTCAACGATCCGGTGCTGCGGCAGGAGATCGCCAAGGTGTTGGTCATGTCCAAGGCCGCCGAATGGACCGCTCGCCGCGCTCGTACGGCGCAGGAGCAGGGGCGGCCGCAAGGTCCGGAAGGTTCTCTGGGCAAGCTGGCATCGAGCCTTATCGCGCGGGCGGCGGCCCGCGTTCATACGTCCCTCCTGGGGCCGGATGCACTGCTGACCGGCGATGATACCCCGATGAACGGGTTGCTGGCGGAGATCCTGGTGTCGGTACCGGCTACCTCGATCGCTGGCGGCACCGATGAGATTCAGCGGAACATCATCAGCGAACGGGTGCTCAAGATGCCGCGGGAACGGACCGGCGATACCGACAAGCCATTCAAGGATGTTCCACGCAATATCGTAGCTTAGGGTATGATTGGCGGCCCTGATGAAAGTCGGGACCGTACGTCCGGTGTGGTCAGGTGTATCCACGAGCGCCTCGCCATCGCCGCAACGACGAGCCCGCCGATGCCCTACCGCCTCCTAAAATTGGCTGGGCTCGATGGTAAGTGGGGTACGGTTTCACCATGTCCTGCTGCTCTCGACAGTCAGCACTGACGTGCCGCGCATTGATCCGGTTCTGGCAGCACGCTTCGCTGACGACGCCGTTGTCACCGGTGGCCCGGCGCTTGCCGCATGGGCTTCACCACGCCGGGTTTGCCGCTCTCTCTGCAGATCGCCGGCCGCCCCTTCGATGAAGCGACGGTATTGCGGGCCGCTTACGCCTATGAAAAGGCGACACCCTGGCGCAAGCGGAGACCTGTGCTCGATCTTGCCGGCAGCTTGCCCACCGTGCCGCCGCCGGCGCTCGCGTTGGAACCGGTCAGTGACCCCGCCACGCGCGACATGGTCGTGGCGGCATGTCACCGCGCGGGCTGTCGCTGAACGAAGACCAGATCGCGATGATTTGTGCTGCGGCTCCCTGCGGCTTCGCGATGACTCAATGGCTGCTGGCGCGAGCGCGATTTCCGTGACGAACCGGCCAACAATCTTCCAATTCCCTTGCTGAGCGCCGCCCGGCGGGGGGAAGGTCGACCGACAAGATTTTGCCTGGCGCTCTCGGCATGAGTCAGGCTGCTACCCCCGAAGGCTGTCTAGGAAGACCTTTTTCGTCTCCCTTCTAAGCTGATCACCTTCGAGTTATCCTTAAGTGGTCGGTTTGCGTGCTCAACAGACCTGCTGTCCGTTCACGAGGCTTCTCCGGAAACTGCATGACCGGAATACATGACCCCCTCACGGTTATAGACGGCCTCGTCATCTCCAAATGGAGCCGCGCGGTCTTCGCCGACATGCGCAAAGGCGGATTGACCGCAGCGAACTGTACCTGCTCGATCTGGGAGGGGTTCGCCGACACAATGCGCAATGTTGCGCAATGGAAACGCTGGTTCACCGACAATGGCGACCTGATCACCCCGGTGCGCACCACAGCCGACATCCGCGGTGCCAAAGCGGAAGGGAAAACCGGCATCATCCTCGGCTTTCAAAACACCTCGGCATTGGAGGATCAGGTCGGCTATATCCCGCTTTTCAAGGAACTGGGCGTGGGTGTCGTGCAGATCACCTACAATACCCAGAACCTGGCGGGTGCCGGCTGTTACGAACGTCGCGATGCCGGGCTCAGCGGCTTTGGATACGACGTCGTGGCCGAGATGAACCGCGTCGGTATTCTGTGCGATCTGAGCCATGTCGGTGCGGTGACTTCGCGCGACGTCATTGTCGCGTCGAAACGGCCCGCCGCCTACACGCATATTTTGCCGGCAGCACTGAAAGCCCATCCGCGCAACAAATCTGATGAGGAAATTCGCTTCATGTAACGGCAGGCTCGACCGCAGGGCCGCACTGAGGGTCCTAGACGGGACGAACGGCGCGCCTCGCTCGACGCCCCACAGGGATTGGCGGCAATCTTCCCAGCCCCGTGCTACCGAGGCGGCAGTGCTAGCCGCCCTGCGTCTCAAGCGGGACCGTGCGTAGGCCAATGCCAGTCGGGACATGCGGAACCAGCCTGTCGTGTCCGTCATATGCACTCTTGACCCGCCGAGAGCCGCATAGTCATCAACGCGCATCGGATCAACCAGGGCCAGATGCCTGATCTCGCCTCGGTCGACGGCGGCGACGGGTCGAGCGGGATCACATCGTCAAGGGCTACGAGTACGAGCGCGGACGCTACCTCACGATCACCGATGACGGGCTGTTAAGATGTTTTCAACTCAACGGATAACTTCCTCGATTAAAGGTGTTTCATGGATGCGATTATGCTTCCCTCAGAAACCTGCTCAACATCACTCTGCCGGAAATAGCGTCGTGGGTACTTGCAGATATTGGATTGGAGTCCCCTTCGAAAATACTGCGTCGCTTCCGGCCCTTCAGCGCGGCTCGGTGTGGAAACCTCATCAGGTCGAACGTCTGTGGGATTCACTAACGCGCGGTCTGCCAATCGGCGCACTGATCCTCGCGACGTTTGATGCGGGCCATGGCTTGCTTCGGTTCGTCCACCTGGATCCGCCAGGACTGATCAGGTCCTGGAAGATGACGGGATTCGATTAGGTGTGTTCGTCAAGCGGCCTTCATCGTGGCGCCTTCGATGACGACACCGGTGGTCACATATTTCCAGAGCGCGACCAGTAGCTTTCGCGCCAGTGCCA
>DATEQL010000907.1:0-5459 GCA_035272665.1 Allostellaceae bacterium | reverse complement strand
CATGATGCCGATCGACGGGATGTTCAGGATTGCGGACTTGCCCTTGAATTCGGGGTTGAGCAGCTCGGCCCAGGACTCGATCGGCCGCTTGATCACATCGGGACGGATGCCCAGGGTGTCGGCGTTGTAGACGGTCGGGATGACGGTCATCCATTGCGACGGCTGGGTCGCGAAATCCTTCGACTTTTCGGCCGTTGGATAAGCGACCTTGATCGGCGCGATCCCTTGCAGCGCCACCTTCTTGCCGCCCGGCAATTCACCCTTGGTGAAGATCGGCACGATCTTGTCGTAGTTCTTGATCCGCGTGGTGTCGATGCCGCGCAGATTGCCTAACGGGACGATCTTCTTCAGCATCCAGTATTCCGAATCGAGCAGATCGAATGAGCTCGGCTGCGTCACCGCACGTTTGACGACGTCATCGGAGACGAGCGAGGTGTATTGGACGGTGAAGCCGAGATCCGCTTTGCACTTATCGGCGAGCTCCTTGAACTGGTTGACCCCGGTGCCGGCGATGCGCAATGTCACGGGCTCGGCCGCCCGGACAAAGGGAACGCCGGTGATCGCGCCGGCACCCAGTGCCGCGCCCGCCAGCGACGCCGTACCGGTCAGAAACCGGCGTCGGGTCGGTTCCGTTCTCTTGCTCATGCCACCCTCCCTCTTCTGCTTCAGCTCACGATGTGCGCGTCGGCGTCATTCCAGCCGATCGCGACGATCTTGCATTCAGCGACCGGTGCCTCGTAAAAGGAACGGTCCGAAAGCGTCGCGGTCAATTCCTCGCCCCAATCCGCCTCGAGGCGCAGCTTCACGATAGGCCCCTGGTACTCGATGGAGGCCACTCGTGACCGCAAGGCCGCCTCAGAAGCGATGAGATCGCTGCCCGCGCCGACGGCTTTCAGACGCTGAACTGCCCGATTCATGTGCATTCGATCGCTGCGGATCGCGATGTGAACCTCGGCGCCCGGCAATAGACCCGGCCCCACGGTTTCGATCGCGATGCCGTGCGGCCCGCGCAGGCGCGCGCCTCTTGCGTCGGAGGCCTCGACCATGCAGCAAAGAACGTTGTGTCCGCCGATGAAGCGCGCCACGAAAGCGGTCTGCGGCCGGTCGAAGATCTCTCGCCCCGGAGCCGCCTGCTCGATACGGCCTTCGTTCATCACGATGACGAGATCGGCAAGCGCCAAGGCCTCGTCCTGGCTGTGGGTCACATGTACAAAGCTGATGCCGAGCCGGCGCTGAAAGCGTTTCAGCTCCTCGCGCATGCGGACGCGCAGAAACGGGTCGAGCGCCGACAAAGGTTCGTCGAGCAGCAGCACGCTCGGGTTGGTTATGAGCGCGCGCGCCAGCGCCACGCGCTGCTGCTGCCCGCCGGACAGCTGGGCAGGAAGCCGTTCGGCTTGTCCCTCCATTTCGACGAGCCGCAGCATGTCGCGCGCCTTGGCGCGACGCTCGGGCTTCGGCACGCCGCGGATGCGCAGGCTAAACGCGATATTGTCAATGCAGTTGAGATGCGGAAAAAGCGCGTAGTTCTGAAACATCATCGCGGTGCGCCGGCGCTGCGGCGGGAGAGCCGTCACACATGAGCCGCCGACCATGATGTCACCGCCGGTCGGGGTCTCGTGCCCGGCGATCATGCGCAACGTCGTCGTCTTGCCGCAACCCGACGGTCCGAGCAGGCAGCAATAGCTGCCGCCGGGTATTTCGGCCGAGATCGCGTCGACCGCGAGGGTGCGGCCGAAGGTCTTGGTCAACGCGATCAGCCGCACTTCGGACGACGGTGTCATCGTCTGTCGGGAGCAAGCAAATGTCGGGCCAGAGCCGCTGCTCTTCAGCGACAGCGGGCTATCACAGCGATCGGTCCCCCACCGTCGGGTCCCTGGTGCTCGGCGCCGCCCGAGACGAACAGGTCGGTGCGGCCGATCACCCCCGCGAGCACACCGCCGACCAGCGCGCGGGCATGCCGGCTCGCCTGGATGTCACTGTCGTCCCACATCACGTGACGCGCCCCACGGATTGTCCCGCTACGCGACGCCTCGGCCTTGGCGAGCACGGCCAGGATGCGCGAGGCCACCGCTTCGTCCAGTTGGCCGATGACCGCGAAATCGAGCCGGTGCAGCAGGTCGATGACGCTCGGCAGATCGATGGCATCCTGCATCACCCCATGGGCGATGACATTGTCGCCCGACCATGCGGCGCTGTTGCCGAGAACCATAATTTCGGCGTGCAACAGTTCGACACCGGCCGAGGCGCTGGCACGCGGCGACCACAGGCCGAAGTCGCGTCCAATCACCCGGTCATCGAGCGCTGCCGGGTCGACTTCACCAAGGGCGAGCGCAGCTCCGAGCGCTGAGGCCGCACGCGACAAGGCCATCGAGGCGTAGGTATCATTGGTCGCCGTGGTCGCACCTCGGGAGCTGGCGTCGGCAATGCGCTCACTGGTCAGCAGCGGACATTTGATCTGCACCCAATGGACGTCAGCTTCATCAGCGATTGCCGCGCGCTTCACGGCCTCACACACTGCGGCCGCCGTCAACTCCACCTGCGGCATGCGGCCGATGTGCTCGGGTAACAACACCGGCGTCGATGTTGCACCGATTGCAAGAGATTTGCGACCGCTAGGCGCTACGCCATGCTCCCGGACGGCAAACACCAGGAAATGCGGCGACAACCCGCCCTCGGTGCCGCCGGACATCACGATCGCGATACGCGAGGGTATCTCATAGGCGGTGATGCCGAGGCGCTTCGCCAAAGCGACAGACACGGCCATTGTCGCGTAGCCGCGGGTGAAGTCGTTGACGCAGCCATTACCTTCGGTCTTGCCGAGAACCGCAACGATTTCGCCGGCTGCGATCAGCCCTTCGTCGATCAACCGCAAAATCGCCGAGACGTCGCCGGGATCACGCATGGGCACGCAGTGAAGCAGACATTCCATCAGCTGGGCTCCTTGAACAGGTTGCGGAAACCCATTTCGTACCGAAAATCGTCATTCCGGCCGAAGCGAAGCGTAGAGCCGAAATCCCGTAAGCCGCTGAAAGAAACGAATTCTTGCTTTCGCGGGAATAATGGCAACCTGTGTCAGAACCGTCGCTACGCGGACGTTCGGGGATCGAGCGCGTCGCGTAATCCGTCGCCGATAAGATTGATCGAGAGCACCGCGAGAAAAATCGCCCCGCCTGCAAACAACGCCCAGTGCGGGGCGATGTCGAGGTAGTCCTTGGCATCAAACAGAATGCGTCCCCAGGTCGGAATATCGGGCGGGAAGCCGAGGCCGAGAAACGACAGGGTCGATTCGGCAATGATGGCGGCGGCAACGTCGATCGTGCCGGCGACGATGATCGGCCCCAACGAGTTCGGCAGGATGTGGCGCGTCACCAATCGCAAGCTGGACATGCCGAGCGCGCGCGCCGCCTCGACGAACTCCTTTTCCCGCAGCGAAAAGAACTGCGCGCGCACGAGCCGTGCCGTCTGCATCCACCGGAAGCCGCCGATCACCGCAACGATCAGAATGAAGGTGCCGATCTCTGGTCCGACCAGCTGTGTCAGGGGTTGGCGAAACAGATAAATGATCAGCAACAGCAGCGGCAATGGCGGCAGTGACAGGAACAGATCGGTGAGCCACATCAATGCCGCATCGATACTGCCGTGAGCCATGCCGGCAATCGCCCCGACGGCCGTGCCGACAATGATCGCCACCATCATGGCGGCCAGTCCGACCGAGAGCGAGATGCGGCCGCCGTAGAGCATGCGGGCGAGCAGATCCTGGCCGAGATCGTCGGTGCCGAAGGGATGACTCCACGACGGACCCTCGAGATGCGCGCCAAAATCGATGTCGTTGATCGGCACTTGCCACAGCAGCGGCCCCAACGCCACCGCCAGCGCCATTAATGCCAAAACGGCGGCGCTCGCCACCGCCAGTCGATGCCGGCGAAATCGGCGCCAGGTTTCGATGGCGGGTGAGCCCCGCTCGGCCGCGCCGATGGTCTGGGGCGCGGCGCTAGCGATGGACGATGCGAGGGTCGAGCCAGCCATAAAGAACATCGGCCATGAGGTTGAACAGGATCACCAGACAGGAAATAACAAAGGTCACCGCCATGATCACCGGCGTGTCGTTGGCGAGGATGGCGCTGATCAGCAATGATCCGATGCCGGGGATGCGAAAGATCTGCTCGGTGACGATGGCGCCGCCGAACAGGGCCGGCATCGAAAGCGCGACCAGGGTCACCACCGGGATCAACCCGTTGCGCACGACGTGTTTGATGATCACCATGCGCTCGGGGAGTCCCTTCGCGCGGGCCGTTGTGACATAGTCGAGCCGAATCACTTCGAGCATCGCGGAGCGCACATAACGGGTCCACGAAGCCGCCTGCAGCAGGGCGAGCACCGCCACCGGCATCACCGCCTGTTTGAACTGCTCCCAATACCAATGCCAGCCGGTCACACCGAGGTCGGTGCGATACACAAACGGCAGCCAATCGAGATAGATGCTGAACAGCAGGATGAACAGCAGACCGGTGAAGAAGATCGGCAACGAAAAGCCGATGAACGCCAGCAGATTGGCCACCTGGTCGAAGATCGAATAGGGCCGCGCTGCCGAATACACCCCGACCGGCAGCGCGATCAACAGCGCCAGAATCTGCGAGGAGCCGATAATGAGCAACGTGGCCGGCAGCCGCTGGAGGATCAAGGCATCGACGTTCATTCGGCTAGCGAATGAGAAGCCCCAGTCGCCGTGCAGCATCGCCACGAGCCAGTGCAGGTAGCGCATGGCGATCGGATCATCCATCCCGAATTTCGCGCGCAGGGCGGCCGCCACCTCCGGCGGGACATTCGGGTTGCTCGCGAGCTCCCCGAACGGGTCGCCGGGTGCCAGCGCCAGCACCACAAACAGCACGACGCTGATGCCGAGCAAGCTCGGCACCGCGATCACCAAGCGCCTCAGCAGATACCGGCCCACAGCCTGACCGTGGCGAGTGCTCCTCGCCGTTTGCCCCCGCCTTCCCTCCCCCGCAAGCGGGGGGGGCCCCGGACGGCCGCCGCAGGGGCGGGCGTTCCAGGGTTAGGGAGGGGGCGCGGAGAGGGTTGGGGCGAGGAGCTACGCACGATCCTCATGTCTCGCGGTACCAGTCTTTCAGGTTCCAGAAGTCGTTGTCCCAGCCACTCAAGGTCGCTTTGAGCTTGTTTGATATTGCGGCCACCCAACGGCGGTTCATTACCGGGATCACGACCACATCTTCCACAACGATGTCGTTCATCTTGATGAAGTGCGCGGCGCGCTTGACCGGGTCGAGCTCACCCTGAGCCGCAAGAAACGTCTTGTCGTATTCCTCATTGCGCCAGCGTGTCGGGTTGCTGCCCTGCCATTTGTTGTCCTTCGAAGCGATCTCCCAAGACAGGAACTGTTGCATGAAACGTTCCGGATCGGGAACCGAAGGCGTGCCGACCGTATACATCTGGAGATCTGA
>DATEQL010000906.1:0-2797 GCA_035272665.1 Allostellaceae bacterium | reverse complement strand
TGGCGAAGCGGCGACGCGGTCGAAATCGACCGACCCGGCCACGATCTCGGCTTTCCTGCGCAGCGACCGTTTCGAGCTCGCCGCTTATAAGGGTGCCCGGCTCAGCTTCCGGTCCTGGGACGGTCAGTTGCGGCAGCCAATCCTGCTCGCTGATGCACGCTCGCTTGTGTCCGTGTCGCCGCAGCTCGGATTCCTGCATCAGTTCTCCGAGCTCGACACGCTCGGGATCGACAAACCGGAGACGAAATGTCGAATGGGGTAGCCGCCGCCTGGCGTGGCGTCGCGGCTCTCGCGTGTCTCTACTTCGCTACGCCGATCGCAGCGGCCGACACGATCTATGTGTCGAACGAGAAGGACAACACCATCACAGTCGTCGACGGTGCAAGCCTCGAGCCGGTGAAGACGATCCCGGTCGGCCAGCGCCCCCGCGGCATCATGCTGTCGAAGGACGAGAAGTCGCTCTACATTTGCGCCAGCGACAGCGACCATATCGAGGTGCTCGATCTCGCGGACGACAAGGTCGTCCGCACGTTGCCGAGCGGCGCCGATCCGGAGTACTTCGCGCTGGATCCGACCGGCAAGCTTCTCTACGTCGCCAACGAAGACGATAACCTCGTCACCATCGTCGACATCGATCGCGGCGCGGTCGTCACCGAGATCCCGGTTGGCGTCGAACCGGAGGGCATGGGCATCAGCCCGGACGGCAAATACCTCGTCAACACCTCCGAAACCACGAACATGGCGCACGTCATCGATACGGCCAAGCGCGAGGTCGTCGCTAATATCCTTGTCGACAGCCGCCCGCGCCGGGCCGTATGGACCGCCGATGGCGCGCAGTTTTGGGTTTCGGCCGAAATCGGCGGTACGGTGAGCGTCGTCGACGCCGACAAGCGCGAGATCGTCAAACGCATCACTTTCGCCGTTCCCGGGGTGCCGACCGAGGCGATCCAGCCGGTCGGAATTGCGATTACTCGCGACCGCAAGCTCGCCTTCGTCGCGCTGGGACCCGCCAACCGCGTTGCCGTGGTGGACGCGCAGAGCTATGAGGTCTTACGCTATCTGCTGGTCGGCCAACGGGTATGGAGCTTGGCGTTCAATCCGGATCAGAGCCGGATCTACACGACGAACGGGGTCAGCAACGACATATCGGTGATCGACGTCGGTTCTCTCAAGGTGATCAAATCCGTTCCCGTCGGCCAGTCGCCGTGGGGCGTGGTGTCCCGCCCGTGAGCCTCTCATGACCGACCTTCCGGCACTCTCCATCGAGGGGCTCGGGCACCGCTTTGGGCCGCGCCGGGTGTTGAGCGACGTCTCGTTCTCGATCGCAGCGGGCGATTTCACCGTGCTGCTCGGCCTGAACGGCGCCGGAAAGACGACGCTCTTCTCGCTTGCCACCCGGCTCTATGTCCAACGCGAGGGAGTGATCCGCATCTTCGGCATGGACATCCGCGAGCGGGCCTCGGAATGCCTCCGACGAATGGGCGTCGTGTTCCAGCAGCCGACCCTCGATCTCGATCTCACGGTCGAGCAGAACCTCTATTATCATGCTTCCTTGCACGGCCTCTCGCATCGAGACGCCGGGCTGCGTGGCGCGGCTGAGCTCGAACGGGTCGGGCTCACCGACCAGCGCCACGACAAGGTACGGCAGCTGAGCGGCGGTCAGCGACGGCGCGTCGAGATCGCCCGCTGTCTATTGCACCGGCCGCAGCTTTTGCTGCTCGACGAACCGACGGTTGGGCTTGATATAACCAGCCGCCAATTCATGCTCGATCACACGCGCCGGCTCTGCCGCGACGAAGGCATCGCCGCACTCTGGGCCACTCACCTGATCGACGAGGTCGGTGAGGGAGCGCGGGTGGTGGTGCTGCACAAGGGCGAGGTGCGGGCCAACGGTGCCGCCGCCCAGCTGCTCGGAGACACTCGGACCCCCACGATGCGCGCCGCGTTCGAAACCCTGGTGCAGGAGCGCGAGGCGGCATGAAGCCGATCCATTACCTACGCTGTTTTGCCGGGATCACAGCCCGCGAATGGCGGCGCTTTCTGAACCAGCGCGGCCGCTTCTTCTCGGCATTGGTGCGTCCGCTCGTCTGGCTCGCGATCTTCGCGACCGGGTTCCATTTCGTGTTGGGCGTTTCGATCATCCCGCCCTACGAGACCTACATTCCGTACGAGGTCTATATCGCCCCCGGCCTGATCGCGATGATCCTGCTGTTCAACGGGATGCTGATCTCGCTCTCGATGGTCTACGACCGCGAGATGGGGAGCATGCGGATCCTGATGGTCAGCCCGCTGCCGCGGTGGTTCCTGCTGACCGCGAAGCTTCTCGCAGGGTGCGTCCTCTCGGTGCTGCAAGCCTATGCCTTTTTGGCGATCGCCTTGATCTGGGACATTGAGCCGCCGTGGTACGGCTACATCACGGTGCTGCCGGCGCTCGTGCTGTCCGGTCTGATGATGGGCGCGCTCGGATTGCTGCTCTCCTCGGCGATCCGGCAGCTCGAGAACTTTGCCAGCGTGATGAACTTCGTGATCTTTCCGATGTTCTTCGCATCCTCAGCACTCTATCCGCTGTGGCATGTCAAGGAGGCGAGCCTCCTGCTCTATTATGTCTGTCAGGCCAATCCTTTCACCCATGCCGTCGAGCTGATCCGGTTCGCGCTCTATGCTCAGCTCGAGCCGGTCTCGGCCGTCGTCCTGGTCGCGTCGACGGCAGTCTTTCTGACCCTCGCGGTCTACGGCTACGATCCGGCAAAGGGGCTGATGCAGCGGCGCGCTGCCGATTGAAAGCGCCGGTGTGGCC
>DATEQL010000905.1:0-4241 GCA_035272665.1 Allostellaceae bacterium | reverse complement strand
ACCTCTTCCGGCGCCACCAGGAGGTCGAGGCGACGCTCGGCAACCGATAGCCGGATGCGGTCACCGTTTCTGACTTTGGCGAGCGGTCCGCCGCTCGCCGCGTCGGGGGTCACGTGCAGCACGATCGAACCATAAGCCGTGCCGCTCATGCGCGCGTCGGAGATGCGCACCATGTCCTTGACCCCAGCCCGCGCCAGCCTGCCCGGGATCGGCAGATAGCCGGCCTCCGGCATGCCCGAGGCGCTCGCGGGGCCGGCATTCTGCAAGACCAGGAAGTCCTCCGGGGTGACATCGAGATCGGGATCATCGATGCGCGCCGAGAGATCTTCGAGCGAGGTGAAGACGAAGGCGCGGCCTTCCTTTTCGAACAGCTTGGGGTCGGCCGCCGACCGTTTGAAGATTGCCCCCTTCGGGGCGAGCGAGCCGAACAGCGCGACAAGACCGCCCTTTGCCTGCAGCGGATCGGTGAGCGGCTTGACCACGGATCGGTCGACCGGTCCCTCTCGGGTCGCAAGCCGTTCCGCGAGCGTCTCGCCGGCCACGGTCATGCAATCCAGGTGCAAGAGTGGTTTCAACTCGCACAACACCGCGCCGATCCCGCCGGCGGCGAACAGATCCTCCATGTAGTGCGGACCGGTCGGCTTCAAATCGACGAGCACCGGGGTTCCCTCGCTGATCTCGTTCAGCCGGTCGAGGTCGAGGTCGATGCCGGCTCTCCCGGCGATCGCGGTCAGATGCAGAACCGCGTTGGTCGAGCCGCCGATTGCCATCAGCACCCTGAGCGCGTTCTCGACCGATTGCGCCGTGACGATGCGGTCGGGGGTGAGCCCGGTTCGAGCAAGCTGCATTGCGGCGCGGCCGGTCGCCTCCGCCGCGCGCAGCCGATCGGCATGCACCGCTGGGATCGCCGCGGTGCCGGGCAGGATCATGCCGAGGGCTTCGGTGATCGAAGCCATCGTACTCGCCGTCCCCATCACCGCGCAGGTCCCGGCAGTGGTCGCGAGGTTGCCCTCGATGTCGTGGATCTCGTCCGAGCCGATCTCGCCGGCGCGGTACTTGGCCCAGAACCGGCGGCAATCGGTGCAGGCGCCGAGCCGCTCGCCATGCCAACGCGAGGTCATCATCGGCCCGGCGACAAGACCTATGGCCGGTCGGTTCGCCGAGACGGCGCCCATTAGCTGGGCCGGCACGGTCTTGTCACAACCGCCAACCAGCACGACCGCATCCATCGGCTGGGCGCGGATCATCTCCTCGGTGTCCATCGCCATCAGATTGCGGAACATCAGGCTGGTCGGGTTCAAAAACACCTCGCCAAGCGAGATCGTCGGAAAAGTCAACGGCAGGCCGCCCGTAGCCAGCACACCGCGCTTGACCGCATCGATCAGCTCCGGCAAGTGGCGATGGCAGTTGTTGAACCCCGAAGAGGTGTCGGCGATGCCGATCACCGGACGGGCCAGCAGATCGCCCGAATAGCCCATCGAGCGGGCGAAAGAGCGCCGCAAATAGAGGGCGAAATCGGGGTCGCCATAGTTGGTGAGACCCCGGGCAAGGCCGACCACTTCGGTCATGGGTTTCCTCTCGAAAAGCGGATGGGCCGAGCTTGCCGTCGGGCCGCCGCCGCAGGCAAGCGCCGCGTCACGGAGCCATTCGAGCCGCTGCACGTTCACCCCTTGCTGAACTCAGAAAGGGGGGACGGGTGCCGGTCGAGTTCATGCCCGGGAGGTTGCCTGATCGCCCTCGAACGGCTCGGCCGGTTCTTTGCCCTCACCTTGCCGATGATCGCGGCGCCGGGCCTGATTGCTGTCGTCGGCGATGCTGCGGACTGGTCAGCCGGCGGTGACCATCAATCGAATACCCTTGTCATGAGACTACGGGGATGCCATTTTGGCGATTATTGGAAGCTCGAACTCCCGCATTTGCTTATCGTTGAGGGGGTCGGCTGCCTCTGGCCGTGCTTTGCCGCGCATTCGGTTGAGCCGGTCGGAATTAATTGGCCCTTTTCGCGTTGATCGGGATGAGGGCTACCATCAGCGCGTTTTGGGCAGACGAACACGGGTGAGAAGCATGGCTAAGCCGAAGAGAGGGCGGTCAACCGCGGCGATCGACGATCATGTCGGGGCGCGGATACGCGAGCGTCGCATCATGCTGGGCCTGACCCAGCAACAGCTCGCCGAGATGATCGGTGTCACCTATCAGCAAGCACATAAATACGAGCGTGGGATCAACCGCGTCTCGGCCGGAAGATTGTTCGAGATCGCCCGCGCGCTGAGCGCGCCGATCAGCTATTTCTACGAGGGCGTCGGGCAGGAAGGTCCGCGGCAGGTCACGCTGCACCAGCGCATGTTGCTGGAGATCGCCCGCAACTTCGCCGAGATCAGAAACGAGAAGCATCAAGAGGCAGTGAGCCAGCTCGCCCGCGCCTTGGCGAGCCGCTGACGCGGGTCGCAGAGGGTGGCGGCTAGCTATCCCAGCGCCGCGTAGACCGCCTTCTCAAAACCGTCGAGCAGGGCCAGCGTCTTGCCGTCGGCAAAGGGAAGCAACTGCATCAGGATCACGCCGGCGATGCCCTTGGCCGGATCGATCCAGAAATAGGTATTACCCAGCCCCGCCCAAGCGAGGCTGCCGGCGCTGCGCCCGCCGGGCACCGCCCCGGTCGAGATCATAAACCCGAGACCCCATTTCTTGACCATCAGGGGAAAGAACTCGGCGTCATTCGAGTAGGCGGGAACGACCGTCTTGAGCAGCCGCACATCGAGACCGCCAATCGCGTTTTGCGACATCAGCTGCACGGTCTCGGGCCGCAAAACCCGCCGACCATCGGCGCGGCCCTGGTTCAGGAGCAGCTGCTCGAACGCGAGATAGTCCGCCGCCGTGCCGTAGAGCCCACCGCCGCCCATTTGAAATTCCGGTTCCTGCGGGAGTTCGAAGTCGATCGGGCCGAGAGTCCCGTCCGCGCCACGTGCATGCATGCCGGCCAGTCGAGAGCGGCGATCGGGAGTCAGCGCGAAGCCGGTATCCTTCGTGCCGATCGGTTCGAAGATATACTCGGCGAAATAGTCGCCGAGGGTTTGGCCGCTCACCCGTTCAACCGCCTTGCCGACCCAGTCGATGTTGATGCCGTAGTCCCACTTGTCGCCGGGATCGAAAACGAGCGGCAACATCAGCGCGGCGTTTTGGCACGAGATGATGCCCGGTATGCCCGTCCTTTCCATGTACCGGCCCATCTCGGGGCACCAAATGTCGTAGACGAAGCCGGCGGTGTGGGTAAGCAGGTGCCGCAGAGTGATCGGTCGCCGCGCGGAGCGCAGCTTCGGTTCGCCCGCGTCATCGAAGCCTTCAAGCACCTGCGGCGCGGCGAGTTCCGGCAGCACCTCGGCGATCGGCCGGTCGAGCGAGAGCTTCCCTTGCTCGACGAGCTGCATCGCCGCGGTCGAGGTGATCGCCTTCGTCATCGAGGCGATCCAGAACACCGTATCAACCGTCATTGCGGCGCCGTCAGGCAGAGCGCGCCTGCCGAAGGCTCCCTGATAGACCGGGCCTTCGCGCGTCGCCGCCATCGCGACGACCCCCGGTACGTCGCCGCGGTCGGTGGCGGCCTTCAACACTTCGTCAACTTGCGGCAGTTGGCGCATCGCGTTTCTCCCTGTGCTCACCCTTTCGGCAGCGGAAATTCGTCGAGATAGGGGAGATAATCCTCCTCGACATCGACCTGCATCGTCTCGAGCAGGCGCACTAGGCAGTTGTAGAAGGCGATCGTGACCACGAGATCGGTCAGACGCTCGTTGTCGAGCCCTTGCCGCAGCACGGCAAAGGTTTCGTCGGACACGACGAGGTCGAGCGTCATCTCGCGAGCCGCCCGCAACGCGGTCTTGGCGAGCGGATCGAGCGCCGTCGGGCGTCCCGCGGTCTCTTCTGCGACGGCACGTATCTCGTCATCCGAAAGGCCAACCTCCCGGCCGATCCTGACATGGTGCGAAAAGCTCCAGGCCGACCGCGTCAGATAGCCCACTTGCAGGATCGCCAGCTCGCGTAATCTCGGGTCGAGGCGGCTGCCGTCGCGGATGTACCGCGCCAGGGTGTTGAGGCTGCGGGCAGCGCGGGGGCTGTGCGCGAGGACGCGGTATAGGTTGAGGTTTCGCGCCAGCAGATCCTGGTGCTCGGGCAAAAGATCGGATTTGTCCAGGTAGGGCAGCCGCGCCATTCTCGATTCCTCCCTGCGGCTCGCGCTAATCGGGTGCCCT
>DATEQL010000904.1:0-3308 GCA_035272665.1 Allostellaceae bacterium | reverse complement strand
AGTTCGAATCCCGCTCCCTCCGCCAGAGAGTCTGCCTCACCAGTGAACTCCGCGGCTACAGGCGAAGAGGCCCGGCTTTCGCCGGCGGTCCACGCAGGGATTGTGACGTGAGAAGGGACCGGCCGGCCACCACCCGGCTCGCCTTGGCTTTTTTTCTCTGACGGGCATTGATGCAGTCCCACCTCGGAAAGCCCAGACGGTTCGCAACGACAGCGCAGGCCGCGGTGGGGCCGTGGCCTTGCGGCATATCTGTCTGAGGTTTGCGAGTTAGTTTGCCAGCAGTCTGTGCTGCTCGGTCCAGTCGAGCGGCAGATCGAGTTCGGTGAGACGCGTTGCAGTGAGCTCGATGGATTGCCGGCCGTGCAGGACCGCCTCGACCAGATCCGGGCTGAGAGACGCCGGATGTAGCGCCGGGTGATGCCCTCACGCTGGGCCAACTCCTGGAGCGATCGGGTGCGGCCGGTGGCGAGCTCCTCAAACCATGCGCGCCCGCGCGCAATCGCCTTGATCAGCGCCGGATCACATCTCGATCTGTTGTGCTGCTGCGCCAGTCCCGGCAACACCAACTTGGTTTCGACCCCGCGCCGCTTGAAGCTGACGGCCGCCGTTAGCTCGATCGGGGTGTTGACCAGGGTTTCCGAAGCGGATGACAGGACCTCCCTAGCCAACGGCGGGCCAGCGTGCATCCTGATTGTGATTGTGTCCTCGGCGATGATGACTTTCTCTACAAGGTCTCGTACCACCGTCGCTCGCTTCCCCGATGAGCCATTGAGAGCCGCCGCAAGGCGAGCCGCACGACCGAGCATTTTCCGAACGTGCTCGCCGGGCATGCCGGCGGTGCCGACGCGTTCGAGCACCATCGCCGGGTTGGCGAGCGCGTCGCGGAGGATCCGGATCACCGCATCCTCGATCTCGGTGGCGGCGAGCCGCCAGCCTTGCGCGCGATCTGTTCCAGCCTCGGTGATCAGGGCAGCGGAGACGTAGTAGCGATAGCGGCGGCCGTTCTTGACGGCGTGCGATGGGGTAAGCCGTTCGCCCCGGGTATCGGTCAGCAAACCCGCCAACAGGCTCGGTTCCGCTGCATTGCTCTTGGATTGGTGGCGGCTCGCATTGGCGGCGAGCTGGTCCTGCACCACAGTCCAGATCTCGGCATCGATCAGCGCCGGATGCTGCCCGGGGTAAAACTGACCCTTGTGCGCAATTTGACCGACGTAAATCGGGTTTGAGAGCAGTCTGTAGATATGCCCACGCGAGAAGGATCTGCCGCCACGCTCGGCGCCATTCGCCGTCGTGCTGCGCTTGGTACGGAGCCCGAGGCGGTCAGCCTCCTCCTTGACCCGGCGCACGCCGCCGAGCTCCCGATAAAGCGCGAAGATATGGCGCACGGTCTCGGCCTCGGCGGGATTGACGACAAGCGTGCGCTCGCTCGCGTCATAGCCCAGCGGCACATTGCCGCCCATCCACATACCCTTCTTCTTCGAGGCGGCGATCTTGTCGCGGATCCGTTCGCCGGTGACCTCGCGCTCGAACTGGGCAAACGACAGCAAGACGTTGAGTGTCAGCCGCCCCATCGAGCTCGTGGTGTTGAATTGCTGGGTCACCGACACGAACGACACGCCCTGGGCATCGAAGATCTCGACCAGCCGAGCAAAATCGGCGAGCGACCGGGTGAGGCGATCGACCTTGTAGACGACCACGATGTCGATGCGGCCGGCCCCGATGTCGGCAAGCAGGCGTTGCAGGGCGGGCCGTTCGATGTTGCCACCCGAGAACCCGCCATCGTCGTAGCGGGTTCTGGCTGATACCCAGCCCTCATGACGCTGGCTGCGGATGTAGGCCTCGCAGGCCTCGCACTGCGCCTCCAGCGAGTTGAATTCCTGTTCGAGACCTTCCTCGGAGGATTTGCGGGTGTAGATCGCGCAGCGCTTACGGTTGGGGTCAGCTCGCGGCATCGCCGTCCTCCATCGGCTCGCAGACCTGCAGCGATGCGGGCAACCGGCGCGGAACCGACCGGTTCAGTTTCAGCCCGAAGAACAGCGGTCCCGACCAAGCGGTGCCGGTGATCTTTCTGGCGATCGCGGACAGCGAGCGGTAGTCGGTGCCCTGCCACGAGAAGCCAACATCGAGCACCAAAACTTCATAGGTTCGACCCCTCCACTCCCGCATCAACCGGGTTCCGGGCTTCAGCTGGGAGCGGAGGCGTGTGGTGGCCGCTCCGGTTTGCTTCAGCTCCTGTGCGATCTGGTGGAGCTGGCGCTGCAGCTCCGGGCGGCGCCCGCCCAGGGCAACTTCCTGCATCCGGTGTGCGACTGCTCGTATCAACAGCTCGCGGCTAAGACGTGGAGAAGTATCGGCCTTATAGAGACGGCACCACTGCTCACGCAGGTCGCGGATGTCGAGCTTGAGGAGGCGCGAGAGCGCCTCCTTGCCGGCATCGTTTTGTCGGGTGACCATAGCCGTCACGGCTTGGCGATTTTGACCGGGGCGAGCCGGTATACGGATTGGCCGTTCTCGGCCTTGCTGCGGGTCACCTCGCGACCGGCGTGGCGCAGGCCGGTGATGGCGGCGCGCACGGTATGCGGCAACCAGCCGAGCCGTTGGCCGATCTCGGCCACGGACGCGCCCTCGGGTCGCTCCAGCATGCCGATCAGCATCGCACGCTTTGTGCTCGCTGGCGGTCGCTCAGCACCGGGCACACTGGCCGTTCTCAAATCGCCGGCCTCCAATACCGGCTTGGGGCGTGCACCCACCTGATCGATCGCTTCAGGAGTGTCTTTTAACCCATCGCCGCGCTTGGAACTTGTTTCCGGAAGCCCTGCTGCCGCATCGGTCTGGGCCGCCGCGGACCCCGATGGTACCCGCGGATTACGCCGTCGGGTTTCGCGCTCGCGCTTGCGAGCCGGCTTCTCCGCCGGGCCAGGATCGGTCTTTATGCTGCCCTTTGCTTGCTTGCTGGTTTGCTTAGTGGCCATGGCCGTCTTCCCTCTGGATCATCGCGCCTGTCGCGATGCTTGCACCGCCGCAAGCCCGGCGCTCGGGGCCAGGCGGGCGGCGACCCAGGAAGGGCCGTCAACACGGACAGCAATGCTTGCCGTGCGAGGGAAGTCGAGCGGAATGTGAGGCGAAACGATTTTCTTTGGCGGCAGGCTATTTCGAGTGAGCAGTGGTGCCGTCTCTATAAGGCCGATACTTCTCCACGTCTCAGCCGCGAGCTGCTGATACGAGCAGTCGCGCAGCGGATGCAGGAAGTTGCCCTGGGCGGGCTCCGCCCGGAGCTGCAGCGCCAGCTCCACCAGATCGCACTGGTT
>DATEQL010000903.1:0-4476 GCA_035272665.1 Allostellaceae bacterium | reverse complement strand
TGGTCAGGAAGGGCTAGCTTGCCGCGCGAGAAGAAGCCCGAGAGTTCCTCCGCTGTCTCCTTGGGAAATTCTTCCTGAAGCGTATAGCGGTCAGGTCGGATGACCGTGTGCAATGAAGCCCGAGGCCCCCTTGGGGAACGCCCGCCAAATCATTTGCGGGGCCTCGGGATGATGAGGGCCTGTAGTTAGTTAAGCCAGATTGTAGGGGCGGTGAGGTGGAGGGCGGCGAGGAAATTTCTGGCGATCTTATCGTAGCGCGTGGCGATGCCGCGGAACTGTTTAAGTTTGCAGAAGAAATTCTCGATCATGTGGCGTGTCTGGTAGAGCGCCTCAACGATCTGGCGGGGCGCTGTTCGGTTTTGCCGAGGCGGGATCACGGTGGATTTTCCGGCACTCGCCAGCGGCTTGAGAACACGCTGATCGAATCGCGAGGTCGATCCCGAATTCTCGAGCGACATCGGCGACGGCGCAGACTATAGGGGCGCCGTCCTGGACACTCTGGGTGAAAGCCGGCGAGCGCGCGTCGGGAAGTTCAGTGTTGAACCGCTCTTCTATCCGCACGACCTTCTCAACAGTGAAGCCGTGCCGGCGGCTGGTTCGGAGCTCGTGTAGGATGCCAATAGCGGTGGGTCCCTGAGATAGGTATCTGCGAGCCGCCGCCCGATTTCGCGGATGCGCTGACGGTCCATTGCCGGCTCCACATCGGGCGGCATGCGCACAACCGTGTCGTTACAGTATGTCGGGATGACGACGCCGCTGTCGCCGCGCAGGCCGGCAGGGTCGTGACCGGCTTGCACGGTCCGGTTGCTGCGTCTGGTTTGGTTCCGGAACATCATGACCCCGTGATCGGTGGCGCCGATATGGGGTCACTACACGAAAGTGCTCTGAGTGTACGACATCTGGAACATTGAGCGAACTCAGGCCGCCAGTAGAGATTGCCGCTGCCGCAGCGCTCTGAACGTACCGGCCGGCGGTTGATCGGCAGTGCTCCAAACGTAGTCTCCGGTCAGCCCGATGTGCTCCCAGCCGAGCGGTGCGACATGCCGCAACAGGTCGTCGTTGATGGTCCCGCCCTGACGCCGCAGCTCCGTGTAGGCCACCTCCAGATATTTCGTGTTCCAGAGGATGATGGCCGAGACCAACAGGTTGAGCCCGGAGGCGCGGAAGAATTGGTTCTCAAAGCTGCGGTCGCGGACCTCGCCAAGCCGGCAGAAATAGACGGCACGGGCCAGCGCGTTGCGCGCTTCGCCCTTGTTGAGCCCGAGATGGGCGCGGCGGCGGAGGTCGGGGTTTTTGATCCAATCAAGCGTGAACATCGTGCGCTCGATGCGGCCGACCTCGCGCAGCGCCTTGGCAAGCCCATTCTGGCGCGGATAGGCCGACAGCTTTTTGAGCATGGCCGATGATGTGGTGGTGCCGGTGCGGATCGAGGTTGCGAGCCGCAGCAGCTGGTCCCAATGGGCCGTAATGTGCTCTGTGTCTATGACGCCGCCGACCAGCGGAGCGAGACTCGCCGGCGCCTTCTGATCCGGCAGCAAGTAGAGCTTGCGTTCCTTCATATCGCGAATGCGCGGAGCGAAGCGGAAGCCGAAGAGGTGGCAGAGGCCGAACACGTGATCTGTCACACCACCGGTGTCGGTGTAGTGCTTCTCAATCGCCAGTCCCGTATCGTGATAGAGAAGCCCATCGAGGACGTGCGGCGCCTCGCTCGCGGTCGCCGCGATCACCTTGGTATAGAACGGCCCGAATTGGTCGGAGATGTGGGTATAGAAAGAGACGCCGGGCTCGTTGCCATGGCGTGCATTCACGTCCGCGATTGCAGCACCTGTCCCGCCAGCACGGAAGTATTGCCCGTCAGATGATGATGTGCGCCCCGCGCCCCATATCGAGGCAACCGGAAGCGCCCGGTGCGCATCGATCAGCCTAGCGAGAGCCGCCCGATAGCTCTCCTCCCGGATATGCCAGTCGTGAACCAGCGCGAGCTGCCGATAGGTGACGCCCCGAATCGCGTCGGCCATGCGATTGAGGCCGAGATTGATACCGTCGGCCAGGATCGCCGAGAGCAAGGCCGGCTTGTTGTCCGGCAGCCGGCCGTGGCGCTGATGCGTGAAGCAGTCAGTAAATCCGGTCCAGCTGTCGACGTCGAGCAGGACATCCGTGATCTTGCTGGTCGGCAGCAGCGCGTAGACGGCCTCCTTAACCTTCTCAGCCTCGGGTGGCGTGCTCGCCTGCACGGGCGAGATGACCAGCTCTCCGCCGGTGAGGTCGACACCATCGAGCTTGCCCTGATCGGCTAGCCTCGCCACCTCCTCGATTTCGCGGTCGAGCGCCGCCCGGCGGCCGGCGAGATAGCTTTCCACGTCGGTGTCGATGGCGACCGGCAGTGGCCCCTCGGCCTTGAGCAGCGCGAAGGTCGGCTCCGGAATCAGGTAGCTTTCGAAGTCCTGATATTGGCGGCTTCCTTCGACCCATATATCGCCGGCGCGCAGCCGATCGCGGAGCTCGAAGAAGACGCACAGTTCATAGGCCTTGCGATCAATCTCGCCACTCTGGATGACAAGAGACCGCCAGACGCGCCGAATGAAGCGAATTGGTGCCTTGGACGGCAGAGATCGCTGCCCCGTTCGGTAAAGCGCCTTGAGCACGTCGAGCGCGTCGATGATCGGCTTTGCCGACGGCGTCGCCTTGAAGGTGAACGCTTCGAGGAAGGCCGCTGCGATCTTGCGAACGGTCGCATAGCGCCGCAGCAGCTCGGCCTTGGGGTCGGTTTGGTCAGGGGCAACAATCGCTTCCGTCTCCGTCACGAAGGTGACGAACTGGCTCCAGCCCATTTTCATCTGCCGCTCGATGGCGATGAAGGGATCATCGTGCTTCTCGCGCGCGCGGATCATGGCCGTGCAGGCGCCGGTGAGCGCGCGCAGCTTCTCCTGCAGATCGCGGGCGGATTTGGCCGCCTTCTCCTGACTGCGCCGCTCGGCTTTGCGGGACAGGCTGCCCATCAGCTTGTCGAACATCAGGAGCGTTGCATCGGTCAGCCCAGTCTCCAGCGACAGAGCGGCCGCCGTCAGCAACGCGTGCCGGCGCGGCGCTACCGCCTCGGCTAAATGCTGGGCGGATATCTTCAGGGCCTCGCGCGCGATGCGATCGAACGCGCTGGCCGGGATGGCTTGCTGTCGCTCGCGGTCGATCCCGAGCTTGCGCAGGAACTCGACCCTCTCGATCAAGCCGAGAATGTTGGTCGGTGCCGGCGACTGGCTCGCATTGCGCAACCAGGTGAGCCGCGTTGTGGTCATCTCCGATGCGATGTTGAGCAGCGCATCGAGACTATTCTTCGTTTCGTCCGTCAGCCCGGTCGTGAGCGCCCGCTGCAACAACGATTCGCTGCGTGCACGGGCCCGATGGCAAAGAAAGTCGATCGCTCGCCGTGTTGGCAATAGGATGTGTCGGGATCGCGCCTCATCGATGACGGACTGCACCAGCCGCTCCGCGCGCGGGGTGCCCTGGGCCAACGACACGGCAAGAGCCAGCAGCTCGCGGTAGGCATCGGTGTCGAAGGCGCGGCAACCGAGGACCGCCATCAGCTCGGCGACATGCTCCCGGCGATTTGTCGGGCGCTGCCGATAGGTCACGAACTGCGCGGGCGGCACGCCGACCTGATCGGCGATGAAAGCCAGCACCGCTGCGGGCGGTGTCTCGGTGACATCGAGCACGCGGCCAGGAAAGCGCATGCCACACATGAGCACAGCAAACCCGAGCTGATTGGACGCCGTCCGCTTCTTGGCGATGAGGTCGAGATCGGCCCGGCTCAGCGTGTATTGCCGCACGATCGCCCGCTCGTCGGAAGCCCACGCCCAGAACGGCGCCAGTTGCTCGTCGGAGAGAAGACGGCGGCGGGCCATCGGCTGTCCTTTCAAACTAGAGTATATTTGGTACGCATTCGAGCCCCGGATTTACCGGGGTTTCAAGCGCCTTCGGCCGAGGGGGTTCAAGTGGGACAGCGTGCAGCCCTCTACTGCCGCGTCTCCACTGCCGATCAATCATGCGATCGGCAGGAACGTGATCTGCGTGCCTTTGCCAAGCGTAGCGGCTTCGAGATCGTCGGCGTCTACAAGGAGAAAGCCTCCGGTGCCAAGACCGACCGTATCGAGCGCAAGAAGGTGATGGCGCTCGCGCAAGCTCGCGAGATCGATGCCATCCTGGTCACCGAGCTGTCCCGATGGGGACGCAGCACCATCGACCTCGTGCAGACGCTCCAGTCGCTGCAGGCGTGGGATGTGTCCGTCTTCGCCGTCACAGGCCTGCAATTCGACCTGTCGACGCCGCACGGCAAGATGATCGCCTCGGTGATGGCGGCGCTCGCCGAGTTCGAGCGGGACCTTATCCGCGAGCGCATCAAGTCCGGCATCGCCGCCGCCAAGGCCCGCGGTAAGCGGCTCGGCCGCCAACCAGGACAGCGTCCATCGGACCGCAAGGCGA
>DATEQL010000902.1:0-3172 GCA_035272665.1 Allostellaceae bacterium | reverse complement strand
GGATCGAAGGCGTAGACCCGCCGTATTCGCGGGTCTGAGTAGGCCGCGAGTTGGGCTAGTCCGCCGCCAAGGGAGTGCCCGACTGCAGTGATTTGCGTTGGACCCGCTAGGTAGCACTTATCCCGCTCGATATGCTCGACGAAGTCGCCGACGTGGTCTCGGACCTGATCATATTGGTCGTAAATTGGAAAAGCGCGCAATATCCAATGAAAATTCAGACCTCCTGACATAGCCGATTTCGAGGACTGAAATCTCTGGCCTTTCGGCTGCCCACGGCTGTGCGAGGTGCGGACCAATACGTGTCCGGTTTTTCCGATGCTCACGGCGCATCCCCCTGAAACAACGAGGTTTTACGGCGGCTCTTGCGGACCCAAACTTGTCCGCTCTAGCTCGGGGCATGAGTACCCAACAAGCCTTGGCGCTGCCATCTCCGGCGGCGTCGAATACCGTGGTGATCAATGCGCGCTGCAGCTTGCGGATCGAAGCGGATCAGCGCGTGATCGTCGTGGGTGGACTGCCGGTGCATCACTATCGCGCCGAGGATGCGGTCGCCGAGGCCTATGCGATGGTGTTCCTGGTGGAGTCGGGGTTCGCCCAGCAAACGGACGTGGCGCGGGCGTTTGACCGATCGGTGCGCACCGTGCGGCGCCACCAAGCGCGCTATGTGCAGGGCGGGATGGCGGCGCTCGGTCGCGAGGAAGGCTGGCGTCGCGGTCGGCGACGGATCTCCGGGCAACGTCTACGCAGCATCGAGCTGCTGAAAAGCCAGGGGATGAGCAACCGGGCGGTCGCGCACCGGCTGGGGGTGAGCGAGAAGGCGATTCGCAAGCTGGTCGGACCTTCGACGCCCGCCGAGAGCGCACAGCTTGCGTTCGCCGGGATGACGACCGCAGCGGCGGGGGCGCCGCCGGCGGCGAAGTCGACCGACGATGATGAGGATGGCTCCGCGCCATCAGGGAACGACGGCGCCGGCGATCCAATCAGCGCGGCTGAGGACGACGCCGAACCGGCGCCGATGAGCCTCGACCGCGACGCGAGCGATCGCAGCTTCGATCGGCAACTCGCCCATCTGGGGCTGCTCGATGATGCCGCACCGCTCTTTCGCGAGGGGGCCTCGGTTCCCGGTGTCGGCGTCCTGCTCGCTCTCCCGTGCCTGGTCGAGAGCGGGTTGTTTCGGATCAGCCGCAAGCTCTACGGTGAGATCGGTCCGGCCTTCTATGGCCTGCGCACGACCTTGCTGACGCTCCTGCTCATGGCGCTGCTGCGCATCAAGCGGCCCGAGCATCTCAAGGAACGCGACCCGGCCGCGTTCGGCAGGCTCCTCGGGCTCGACCGCGCGCCGGAGGTGAAGACGCTGCGGCGCCGGCTCACCCGCCTCGCGGCACACCATTGCGCCGAGCAGCTGGGCGCGGAGCTTGCGCGTCTGCGTGTCGATCAGCGCGGACATCTCATGGGGTTCTTGTACATCGACGGCCATGTGCGCGCCTATCACGGCCAACGGGCCATCGCATCAAAGGCTTACGTGGCGCGCCGCCATCTGGCCATGCCCGCCAGCACCGACTACTGGATCAACGACCGCTCCGGCGACCCGTTGCTGGTGGTGACCGGGGAGGTCGACGCGGCGTTGACGAAGGCCTTGCCGCGGCTGCTTCGCGAAGTGCGCGACCTGGTCGGCGAGCGACGGGTCACCATCGTCTTCGACCGCGGCGGCTGGAGCCCGAAGTTGTTCGACATGATGATCAAGGGCGGCTTCGACTTGCTGACCTATCGCAAGGGCCGGCGCCGTCGCATCAATGAGCGGCGGTTCATCGCCCGTCACGCCGAGCTCGACGGGTGCCGGGTGGACTATCTTCTGCACGACCAGCCCGTGCGCTTCCTCAAAGGTAAGCTGCGCCTACGGCAAGTCACGCGCTTGTGCGACGACGGCCATCAGACGCAGGTAATCACCAGTCGATGGGACCTGCGCGACATCGAGGTCGCCTACCGCATTTTCGAGCGCTGGCGACAGGAGAACTTCTTCAAGTACATGCGGGAAGAGTTCCTGCTTGATGCACTCGTCGATTACCGGATCGAGCCGGAGGACCCGACCCGCTCCATCCCCAATCCCGAGCGCCGTGCTTTGGATAAGGAGGTCCGTGCGGCGCGCGCCGATCTCGCCAAGCTCGAACGCGAATACGGCGCCGCCGCCGCGGACAACGCCGAGCAGCACCGGCCGACCATGCGGGGGTTCAAGATCGCTCATGGCACGCTCGGCAAACGGCTGCGCACGGCCCGCGCTCGCGTCGCCCGGCTCTTCGAGCAGCGCCGCGATATTGCTAAGCGCGTCGAGGTCCGAGACCTCAGCGAGCGGGCCGTGGTCAAGCTCGCCACCGAGCGCAAGCACCTGACCGACATCATCAAGATGGTCGCCTATCAGGCCGAGAGCGATCTAGTAACGCTACTGCGACCTCACTACGCCCGTGCCGATCAAGAGGGGCGAACCCTGCTCCATGAGCTGTTCGCCGCGACAGGCGACATCCGCGTCTCCGATAGCGAGTTGCATATCACCTTGGCTCCGCTCAGCTCGCCGCATCGAACCCACGCCGCCCAGGCCCTCTGTGAGATGCTCGACCAAACCGCGACAATCTTCCCCGGCTCGCGCCTGCGGATTCGCTTCTCAGTGCGTCCGCCACCCCGTATCGGGCTTGCCTTCCCCGGCTCGCCGATCGAGCGCAGCACCGCCACGGCTGTTCCGCCGGCTCCCTGACCGACGCCAAAACCGGACATTTTGCGCTACGCTATGTCAGGAGGTCTGAGATTAGCGCAAGCTTCAGCCCGGCAAAGACGCCCGGGATCGCCCAAGGCAGTGTGATCTTCGTGAACTGCTGCCACCCGGAGCACCCGAGCGAGCGGCTAAGACGCAGCAGGGTTGGATCGATATTCCGGATACCAGCGAAAGTACTCGTCAGCACGATGAAGAAACCGAGGCTGAATGCAAGTGCCACTTTCGACGTGACGCCGATGCCAAACCACAGGATGAAGATTGGTCCGAGCGCGATCCGCGGCATGCTGTTGAACGCTGTCAGGTACGGATCGCAGATGCGCTTCAGATAGGGCAATTCGACCAGCAGAAGGCCTCCAAGCACCCCCGCGATGCCGGATAGAACGAACGCGATGAGTGTGGCACCCAAAG
>DATEQL010000901.1:0-2052 GCA_035272665.1 Allostellaceae bacterium | reverse complement strand
ACGATGACCCGGCGTTTTCGGGTGCGAAATCGGGTCTTTCCCAGTATTTTCCCGCAAAAGCAGGGAAAGGGGCGAGCCCCCGCGGGGTAAAGGGTCAGGACACGACCTGGGTCCGGTCCGGTGAAGCATTCAAGTCGTCGGCGAGTACCTCGATCGTCACGGCGGTGACGTTGTCGTCGGCCCGTTGCTCGAGGGCGGCGAGCATCAGGCGGTCCGCGGACGTGTCCGCATCAGTGGCCAGGAGATCGGCGAGCTCGCGTTCCGGCAATGTCTTGAAGAGGCCGTCGCTGCACAGCAGGAACCGATCGCCTGCGCACAGCCGGTCGGTCACCTTGTCGAGCGCCAGCTCGTCGGCGCCGATGCCGTGCGTGATGATGTTGGCCGACGGATGGCGTGCCGCTTCGGCGGCGCTGATCGCGCCCGCATCGAACAGCTCCTGCACCAGGCTGTGGTCGCGCGTCAGCTGGCGAAAGCGCCCGCCGCGCAGCAGGTAGGTCCGCGAGTCGCCGGCCCACAGGCAGGCATAATGGTGGTCGCGCACGAGCAGCACGACGATGGTCGAGACGAGCATCGCGTGCCGGCCGCGCCGGGCGGCCTCCATCCGCAGGGCATCATGCGCGCTGGCGAGGAGCCGCCGGACTTCCGCCAACAACTGGGGCGCGCCGAGCCCTGGCGAAATCGCCCTCAGCGTGTCGGTGATGATCCGCGAAGCGACATCGCCCGCCTGATGCCCGCCGGCGCCATCTGCGACGGCCCAGAGGCCGATATCCGGGCGATTCACGTAGCTGTCCTCGTTGTGCGTGCGCACCGCACCCGGATGGGTCGCCGCCGAAGAGCGGAATCGCCAGGCGGACATGGCGCTGTGGCTGGTTGGCTCGTGAATCATCGAGCCTGCTCGGGAGAGAATGCCGGCCGCGGGTGAGAGCACGAGACCAGCATATCGATAAATGCATTTTCAACCGGTAAACCCGCGCACGCGAACACCCCGGCGGAGACAAGCGGCGCGCCTTCGGTCCACCATAACCCGCCATCGGTCGGACAGAGACAGGGATCGGCCCCGGCGCCGCCGGGCGGAACCATCGTGGCGGCGGCGAGCCGGGCGGCGAGATCGTCGGGCGCCAAATCCTTCTCCAGCGCATCGCGGCCCGCGTCCTCGGCGGCGGCGAGAAAGCCGCCGCCTTCGCGCAGCAATCCGCGGGTATCGGCATCGCGCCCCACTGCCGCGAGGGTGAGCGGGAAATAGCGGCCGACGCAATCGACGCTCGGCATCCACAGGCCGATCACCGCACCGGGTCCGCAGATACCGGGCGACAGGGTGAACCGCCAGACGGCCGCCTGGAGCCACGCCGGCAGCCAGGCCTCACCGAGGGTCGAGCGGCTCGCGGCGACCATCCGTTGCATCCAGCGATCCCAAGGCTCGATGAACGCACGCGGCAGGCCTGCCTGGACAAAGTCGCCACGCGCCGGGATCTTGCCGAAAAAGCCGATTGCAGCATCCTGGAGCACCCCAATGCTCGCGGCGCTGGTCAGAGTTTGGGACACTGAAAGCTCCTCAGCAGCCCGGGCGCAAAAGGGTTCTGCACCGATCCGGCGCGAATCTCGAAGCTCGCTTGACGTTCCCCGCTCTGGAACGTCAGCGTATAGCGGTCGCTGGCACCCGATTGCTGCAGGCGGCCCTGCTCGAACAGCCGGAACATGGCCCAGGGACCGGTATCCTGAAGCGCCACCGTGCCGGCCGAAGGCGGTGGATCGAATACCAGCCGGGCACTGCTCATGCCACTCGGGCCGGGCCAGGTGACCTGCGTCGCGCGCTCTGGACCAAATGCATAGGTCACCGTCGTGTCACCGAGCGCGAGCGTCACCTGCTTCGCCCCGGTGTCCAACGAAAGCGGCGTGATGTCGAAACGCACCGTCGGGGTATTGCCGCCGGCACCGAAGAACAGATCGCGGATCACGGCCGCCCGCTGAAATTGCGAGAGGTCCGCCGGTGCGATCGGAGCCGGCACACCGTTCACCGCACGAGGGGTCCAGTTGGCGCCGCTCGTGTCGACA
>DATEQL010000900.1:0-5743 GCA_035272665.1 Allostellaceae bacterium | reverse complement strand
TGGGACGTCAAGCGTCTCGTCGCCTCGTTTGTGCTCGCTGCCCGTTCGAATGGGCTCTCGGACGCAAACGGCCGCGACGCGGCGGTCGCCTGCGCTCGCAGCTATCATCAAAAAATGCGCGACTTCGCGGCCATGGACGTGCTCGATGTCTGGTATGCCCGTCTCGACGACAGCGATGTTCTGGCGATGCTGCCGCAGGACCGCAAGGCGCTGCTGAGCAAGCGGATCGCCAAGGCGACCGCGCGCGGCAGTTCGGAGCTGGTGTACCCAAAGCTGGTCGAGCAGACCGGCGCGCAGACCCGCATTCACGACACTCCGCCGACTATTTTCCATGCCGACGCATCGCGTGCTGCCGGCGACTTGGAGATGATCCGGGGGTCGCTCCCAAAGTATCGCGAAACATTGGCCGAAGATCGTCGCGTTCTGTTCGATCGCTATCGGCTGGCCGACGTCGCGGTCAAGGTGGTCGGCATCGGCAGCGTCGGCACCTTGTGCATGGTGGCGCTAATGATGTCGGTTGCGGACAACCCGCTTTTTCTGCAATTCAAGGAGGCCAACGCCTCGGTGCTGGAGGCCTATGCCGGCAAAAGCGTATACGCGCAGCACGGCGAACGGGTGGTCCAGGGCCAGAAGCTGATGCAGCCGTCCTCCGATTTGTTTCTCGGCTGGGGCATCGGTCCCGAGGGGCGGCATTTCTACATCCGTCAGTTGCGCGACGTGAAGCTCTCCCCATTGGTCGAGACCTTCGACGCCGAGATGCTGTCGATCTACGGCAAGATGTGCGGTTGGGCGCTGGCGCGTGCGCATGCCAAGGCCGGTGACCCTTGGGCGATCAGCGGGTATCTCGGGAAGAACGCCCAGTTCGACGAGGCGATGGGCAAATTCGCGCTCGCCTACGCCGACCAGGCCGAGCGCGACCACGCGGCACTGCGGGCTGCCGTTCGCGCGGGCACCGTCGAGGTGCAGCTGGAGCACTAAGCTTGCAGATCGGCGGTGGGGCAACCGGGAGAAAGCCGATTAAAGACTAAGCCCGTTGCATACGAGCCTGACGATGCCCAGTGTTAAGATGAATCTCGCCCCCCTAGAGGCTTTGCGAAGGGTGACCCAGTGGCGACATACAATCCCGGGAAACTTGGGGCCGTGACAATGATGATCTCAGTAGCCGAACGGACACGGGCATCGATACGAGCTTTGAGAACCTGCGTTGCGGCGATCATCCTATCGGGGGCCCTGCTGTCGGGGGCCGCTGCGGCGACGCACAAGGGGTCGGGCGGGTCGTCATCCGCGAGCGAAGACGAAGCGACCTCCCCGCAAGTCGCCGAGTTTATCGCATTGCTCGGCGATCCGAAGGTCCAGAAGTGGCTGGAGGAACAGCAGCACGCGGCCAAAGCCTCCAAAGAGCCGGCGCCAAAGGAAGAGACGATCTCGGAATATGTCGATGCGCGCATCAGCGCGACCCGTGATCATTTTGTTGCGCTGGGGAGCGCACTCCCCGATCTGCCGAACGATTTCGAGCGAGCCTACGGCCTCGTCCGGGCAGACATCCCACGTCAAGGGACCGTGGCGGTGCTCGTCCTCGTTTTTGCGGCGCTGGGCTTTGGCGTCGAGTGGCTGTTTCGCAAGGCGACGCAGAAGACACGAGAGCGCCTCGTCGGTTTGCCAATGGAGACTGTGCGCGACCGCCTGCTTCTTGTCGCCGCGCGTTTCGCCTTTAGCGTCGTCGCGGTCGTGGCCTTCGCCCTGGGCAGCGTCGGCCCATTCTTCGCGTTCGATTGGCCGCCGCTCCTGCGCCAGATGCTCCTCGGCTATCTTGTCGCTGTGCTTTTCACCCGAATCGCAGTGGTCGTCGGCCATTTTCTGCTCGCGCCCAATGACGAGCGCTTTCGCATCGTTCCGACGGATAATTTGGCCGCGCGGTTCTGGTGCCGACGGCTCACCGCGTTCGTCGCCTGGTTGGCCTTTGGCTGGGTAACGCTCAGCCTGCTGAGCACCCTCGGCTTTTCGTTGGAGGAGCGCCACCTCGTCGCCTATCTGCTTGGCCTCGGTCTCCTCGCCATCGCGCTGGAATCCGTGTGGCGCAGGCCGGTTGCGCCGGATCGCGAAACCGAAGCGCCGGCACCCCAGAGGCTTCGTCTGGGCCGGAGCGCACAGAACGCGCTGCTGTCGGTTGGCATCGTGCTGTTGTGGGTGCTCTGGCTAGCGGAGGCCATGCCTGGCTTTTGGCTCCTGGTCGTCGTTATCACCTTGCCGCTGGCCAACGGCGTGACCCGGCGCACGGTCGAGCACCTCCTTCAGCCGCCCGGTTCGCCGCAGGTTGGTAATGGTCTGCCCAGCGTCCTAGAGGTAAGCTTCGCGCGCGGTTTGCGGGCGTTTCTGATCATCGGTGCCGCAGCGGTGCTCGCCTGGGGCTGGGGTGTCGACCTCGTGCACCTCGCCGGAGACGATACGCCGGCCTCCCGCCTTGTCCACGGCGCGTTGAGCACCGTCATCATCCTGCTCGTTGCCGACCTGTTCTGGCACGCTGTAAAGACGGCGATCGATCGCAAGCTCGCCGAGGTCGAGGACCTCGGTCAGCCGAACACCGACGAGGCGCGACGGCGGGCGCGGCTCCATACGCTGCTGCCTATTTTCCGCAATATTTTGTTCGTCGTCGTCATCGTATTTGGGGGGATGATGGCGCTCGCGGCAATGGGCGTCGAGATTGGACCCTTGGTCGCCGGCGCGGGCGTCCTCGGCGTCGCGATCGGCTTTGGCGCGCAGTCTCTGGTTCGCGACGTCATCGCCGGGATGTTCTACCTGCTCGACGACGCCTTCCGGGTCGGCGAATACATCCAGAGTGGCAATTACAAGGGCACGGTCGAATCATTCAGCTTTCGCTCGGTCAGGCTGCGGCATCAAAACGGTCCACTCTTCACCGTGCCGTTCGCTCTGTTGGGCGCGGTTCAGAACATGAGCCGCGACTGGGTCATCACCAAGCTCACGGTGGGCATCACCTATGACAGCGATGTCGACCGCGCCCGAAAGCTGATCAAGCAGATCGGGCTGGACCTGACCCAGGACCCCGAATTCGCGCCGCTGATCCTCGAGCCGCTGAAGATGCAGGGCGTCGATGCCCTCGGCGATTTCGCGGTGCAGATCCGGATGAAGATGACGACTTTGCCGGGCCAGAATTCCATGATCCGGCGACGAGCCCTTGCCATGATCAAAAAAGCCTTCGACGCCAATGGCATCAAATTCGCCTTCCCGACGGTGCAAATTGCCGGCGACGGCGACCCCTCCGCGGCCGCTGTGGCACACCGCGCCCTCGAGCTGACCCACCCTGCCGCGGCAGCGGCGGAGTAGCCAGGAGAAGGCTCAAGCCCGCCCAAGCGATTAACGGTTCAGAACAGAATACCTATGCGGGTCTGCGTCTCATTGGTGCCGCCCGGGCCGAAGACTAGTCCGTGTGCATGTTTTCACAAGGAGGACCAAATGAAACAGTTTTTCCTATCGGGGATTTCACTCTTCGCAGTCTCGGCTTGCGCCCCACCATCTCCGCCACCTGCCGTTGCCGGACAAGCCATAACGCCGGTCAGCTACGCGTCAGGATCACCCGCCAACACGACGCGCGGCTTCGACGGAACGTTCACGGGGCTTACTGTACAGAACGTCGCTGGGGGTTCGATTACCCCGGGGGCAAGTACGGCTTCGGTAAACTGCCCGAACTATACTGTATCGTCGCTACCGCCACTGACCATCTCCAACGGTCTCGCACAGTTCCAGGCGATCGGTCTCACCTTCCAGGGGTACGTCACCGCGCAAGGAGGATTGGCGATGAGCTCGGGGGTCGGTCAAACGTTCCAAGGACAAATCGATAACCGGAATGTCCTCAGCGGTCAGGTGCTCGGGCGTTGCGCTTATGACTTGAGCTGGCAAAAAAGCGCCTGATCGCAGACGCGCCGTCGTCCGGTCGCCATGCCGCGTTGGCGGGCGCAGAGCCTCTGCGCCCCTTTGTCCTCGCTCCGGTTGCTGTTGGTTAATGCGGTGCAGCAGGCGAGACAGATGGATAACAGTGTAACCCAGCGCGATCTCCCCGGGCCGAGCAGCGGAGGAGCGCATGGCGAAGGGCGAACCGGCGACTGCCGCCGGAGCCTCGGGCGCTGGTTCTGCTTCTCTCCAACGAGGCAAATATGAAGTTGCATGTCCGACTGCTCTTGACTTTGCTGTTTGCGGCGATCGGAAGCCTCGCCTCGGGCACGAAGGCTCTCGCGCAGACCGATCCGCTCCCCTCATGGAACGATGGGCCCGCCAAGCAGGCGATCGTCGAGTTCGTGCACTCGACCACCGACCAGGCGAGCCCGCAGTTCGTGCCGCCGGAAGCGCGCATTGCCACCTTCGACCAGGATGGGACGCTCTGGGTCGAGCACCCGATCTATACGCAATTGGTCTATTGCCTGGACCGCGTGCCGGCGGTGGTGAATGCGAAGCCGGCGCTCGCGAAGGTCGAGCCGTTCAAGACCGTGTTGTCGGGCAATCGCGAGGCGATCGCAAAGCTCTCGATGGACGATCTCTTAAAGATTGTCGCCGCTACGCTGACTGGGATGAGTGTCGACGAGTTCCAAGCCGAGGCTAGGAAGTGGCTCGACACCGCCAGGGACCCGCGCTGGAAACGGCCCTACACCGAGCTCACCTACCTGCCGATGACCGAGTTGCTGAAGTATCTGCGTGGCAATGGGTACAGGACCTACATCGTCACCGGCGGTGGCCAGGATTTCGTGCGAGTGTACTCGGAGGAGGTGTACGGCATTCCACCCGAGCAGGTGGTCGGCACCGCCGGCGGCACCAGCTACGGCTATGACAAGAGCGGCCGGCCGGTGCTCACCAAGGAGCCGAAGCTGCTGCTGAACGACGATAACGCCGGCAAGCCGGAGGGCATCCACCTGATGATCGGTCGCCGGCCCTATGCCGCCTTCGGCAACTCGACCGGCGACCGGCAGATGCTGGAATATACCAAGGCCGGTGACGGCGCGCGGCTCGCGATGCTCGTCCTGCACGACGATGCAAAGCGCGAATACGCTTACGGTCCTGCGCTAGGGCTGCCCGACACCAAGGTCGGCACCCTCACCCAGGCATTGTACGACGAGGCGACGAAGCAGGGCTGGGTCGTCATCAGCATGAAGAACGACTGGAAGCGCGTTTTCGCTTTTGAGCAATAGCATGGAGACCAGGGCCAGGTCGAAATCGGCGCAGCGCTCTCTCGAACCTTCGCGAAAATAACCACGGACGGAGGTGTCGCTCTTCGGCGCGTCGCTATTCCGGGCGCACAAGCGTACACTGCGCTTCGGTCAAGGTCCCCGGCAGGGAGACTTGAGATGTTTGAGGGCAAACCGATCATTGGTGCCGCAAGGCAAGTCGCGGCGATCTGCCTTGCCACAGTCATTCTCACGGTCGGGCCGCTTTACGCCGCTCATGCGGCGCAGAGTAAAGGAGGCAAGCCGACAGCGAGCGAAGAGGGGGCGACGAAGAAAGTCGACGAGTTTATGGCGTTGCTCGCCGATCCGCAGGTCCAGAAGTGGCTGGAACAGCAGCACGCAGCCGAAGCTTCCCACAATGCGGCGGCGGATGTCGAGACGGACTCGGTGTCGGAATACTTCGATACCCGAATCCGCGCGACCCGTGAGCACGTTACCGCGCTGGTGAGCGCGCTCCCCGACTTGCCCAACCAGTTTGATCGAGGCGTCGGCCTCCTCCAGGCAGAGATCCC
>DATEQL010000899.1:0-5430 GCA_035272665.1 Allostellaceae bacterium | reverse complement strand
AGGATGGCCTCGCCGCGCCGGCGCATCGTGTCCTCGGTCATCCCAGTCTTGATAAAGCCGGGGCAGACTGCGTTGACCCTGATATTGGCCTCGGCGTATTCGAGGGCGGCGGTCTTGGTCAGGCCGACCACGCCGTGCTTGGCCGCGACATAGGCCGAAGAGGTGGGCAGGCCGGCGAGCCCGGCGATCGAGCCGGTGTTGACGATCGCGCCGCCGCCCTGGGCCTGCATTTGCGGCAGCTCGTATTGCATGCAGAGCCAGACACCCTTGAGGTTGACCGCGATCATGCGATCGAAGGCTTCTTCGGACCACTCGGCGGTCTTCTTGCCGGCGGCCTCGACCTGCCAGCCGGCGATGCCGGCGTTGTTGAAGGCACAGTCGAGCCGGCCGTACGTGCTGATCACGGCTTCGATCATCGACCGCACGTCGGCGGCGCGCGACACGTCGCCCGAAAGCGATACGGCCTGCCCGCCGGCAGCGTTGACCAGAGCCACGGTTTCGCGCGCGGCCTCCGTCACCAAATCGGCGACGGCAACGCGGGCGCCTTCACGCGCAAAGGCGAGGGCAGCGGCGCGGCCGATGCCGCCGCCCCCGCCGGTAATCAGCGCCGATTTCCCGTCCAGCAATCCGGCCATCGGATCCCTCCTCGACCTGTCCCGGCCGTCATCATGGCACAGCAGCGGTCTCGCCGGGTATCCACAAGCGTCAACCGGCGATGCCCTCCGAGATCATGGTAATGCCATGATTGTTTGGCTACGGTTCGCGTCGGCACGGCCACCTTGGTGGCCGTGCAGTCTGATGGAGGATGTTGCGGGTGCGTAGATTGGCGATCGCGATCATGATGACCGTGCCGCTCTTCGCGGGAAGTGTGTTTGCCCAACAAAAGGCCGGCAAAGACAGCGTCTACGAGGAGCTCAATCTGTTTGACCAAGCCTACGAACGCATTCGTGAGGACGCGGTAGATCCGGTCACCGATGCGAAGCTGATCGGCGCCGCGATCGCCGGCATGCTGTCCGGCCTCGATCCGCGTTCCTCCTTCATGGACGAAGCCCAGTTCAAAACGTCGCAGACGCCGGCCAATGACGATGCCGCCACTCTCGGGCTGGCGGTGACGATCGAGAACGGTCAGTTGAAGGTGATTTCGCCGGAGGACGGATCGCCGGCGGCGCGCGCCGGGATCAGACCCGGCGACATCATCTTCGCTATCGACAAGGAGCCGGTTTACGATCTGACCCTGGCCGAGGCAGAACAGAAGCTGCGCGGCCCGGCGGGCAGCGAAGTCCAGCTGACACTGCGGCGCGACGTCGAGAAGCCGATCGATCTGACCATCAAGCGCGAGGCGTACAAGATCACGAGTGTGGTCGGGCGCCTCCAAGGGGAAAACATCGGCTATCTCCGCATCGCCGGCTTCGACGCCGGGACCCAGCCCGCACTCGCCGGCGCGGTGCAGGATCTCCGCCAAAAGACCGGCAACAAGCTGATCGGCTTCATCCTCGATCTGCGAAACAATCCGGGCGGCTCCTTCAACGCCGCGGTCGCTGCAGCCGACGCCTTCATCGACAAGGGCGATATCGTCGTCGTCAAGGGCCGCAAACCCGCCAGCGTGAAGCGGATCAGCGCCACCCCGGGCGACCTCGCCAAGGGTCTGCCAATCGTCGCACTGGTCAACGGCGGCACGGCGCGGGAGGCCGAGCTCGTCGCCGGCGCGCTGCAGGACAACCACCGCGCGGTGCTGCTCGGCTCCAAGACCTTTGGCGAGAGCTCGATCGAAAGCGTGATCCCGTTGGGGAGTGGCGGCGCGATCCGTTTGACCACTGCCCGTTTCACGACACCCTCCGGCCGGGAAATTCAGGGCAAGGGTCTCGATCCCGATCTCGCTGTCACGCCGCTAAAGCTCGCCAAGCTGGCGCAGGGCGAAGTGCGGCGCGAGGCTGACCTGCCGGGTGCGCTCAAAAATCCCGACCAAGCCGAAGGCAAGCCGCCGACCGAAGCGCCGGCGGGTGTCACCGCAACACCGGCCCCGACAGCGGCTCCTTCCGTCGCGACCGAGGACATGGGCTCGGCGAGCGACGAACAATTGACCCAGGCGATAGATGTCCTGCGCGGGTTGTCGATGTTCAGCCGCCGCGCCGCGGGCTGAACCCGCGACATCGGCGGCTCCCAGCGCCCGCGGTTGATCAGTCCGAGACCACGCCGGCCACGTTGTAGACGGCGACCGCTTGGCTCAGACCTTTGAGGGCGAGGTTGCCGACCTCTCCCAAGGTGACGATGTCCTCGACCGCCGCGGCGACCCGCTTGCTGAGCAGGATCTGGCCATCCTGCGCCTCGGCACAGAGCCGCGCCGCGAGATTGGTGACGGTGCCGATCGCGGTGTAGTCGACGCGCTCCTCGAAGCCGATCCGCCCCAGGGTCGCGTAACCCTGCGCGACGCCGATGCCAAAGCCGAGATGGAAACCGCGCCGGCGCCACCCCGACATCAGCTCACCGACCGCCGACCGCATCGCGGCGGCCATCCGAACCGCCCGCTCGGCCGGATCGGGACAGGGCAACGGGTCATTGAAGTACACCATCAGCCCATCACCGGAGAAATGGTCGAGCGTGCCTTCGAACCGGGTGACGAGCGGCCCGACAGCGGCATGGAACTCGCGCAGCACGGTCCAGACTTCCTCCGGCTCGCCCGTCTCGGCGAACGAGGTGTAGCCGCGCAGGTCACAAAACACGACGACGATGTCGCGGCGGTGGCTTTCGAGAATGCCTTCGTCGCCGGTCGAGACGATCATCTCGGCGAGCTGCGGGGCGAGAAAGCGCTTCAAGCGTCCGACTCGTTCGATCTCGCCGAGTTGCGCTGCGACGCGCTCCTCGAGCGTGCTGTTCCACATCGCTAATTGCGCCGCCTGATCCTCCAGGCGTTTGGCTTGGTCCTGCACGGTGTCGTGCAACGCCTTGATCCGCAGCATCGCGCGCACCCGTGCCGACAGTGCGGCATGATCGACGGGTTTGGTCAGATAATCGTCGCCGCCGCTCTCCAGCCCGTCGACGACGTCCTTGCCGTCGGCCTTGGCGGTGACCAGGATGACCGGGATGAACGGCAGCGAAGGATCGGCTTTGAGGCGTTTGACGGTCTCGATGCCGTCGAGCCTGGGCATCATGACATCGAGCAGGACGAGATCGGGCAGCAGCTCGCGGATCTTGTCCAGCGCCTCGACCCCGTCGGCCGCGGTCGTCACCTCGTAGCCCTGGGCCTCGAGACGCATCTGCAGGATGTCGACATTGTCCGGGACATCGTCGACGACCAGGATCAACGGCGGCGAGCGCATTCACTCATCCTTTTAAAAGAGACGCTTTAACGCAGAGGTCGCAAAGGATTCGCAGAGGTCGCGAAGGATCAGAGACCATTGACAATCCTGACGATCCCGTCCCGCATATGCGCGAGGTTGAAGTTCAGTAAATAACCAAGCTTAAAACCACCAAGCCGGAGATAACTCAACAGCTGGGCGCGATGAACGGGAAGGATCGCCTCTACAGCCTTAAGCTCGACTACGACCCGCTCACCAATGAGAAGATCGATGCGGTAGCCGTTATCGACAGTCAAATCTTCGTAACGTATCGGGATTGAGACCTGCTTCCTCACTGGTAGCTTCTGCTTTTCCAGTTCATAGTGCAGACAGGTTTCGTACGCGCTCTCAAGCAGTCCAGGTCCTAGGGCGGAATGGACCTTGATCGCCGCGCCGATGATCGCGCGTCCGATTTCCTCTTCATTCACGCTTAGCGTCCTTTGCGATTCCTTTGCGTCCTTTGCGTTAAAGTGTTCCTCTACTCGGGGAGGAATTCGCGGATCTTGGCGAGTAGGTGGCGCGGGCTGAAGGGCTTGGCGACATAGCCGTCGCAGCCGGCCTCGCGCGTCTTGGCCTCGTCGCCGGAGAGCGCGTAGGAGGTGACCGCGATGATCGGCACCCGGGCCAGCTCGGGGATGGCGCGGATGCGGCGGGTCGCCTCGTAGCCGTCGATCTGCGGCAGCTGGATGTCCATCAGGATCAGGTCGGGATGATGGCTCTGCGCCATCGCCACTCCTTCGGCGCCGTCCACGGCCTCGATCAGCTCGTAGCCGACGCTCGACAACAGGTCGCGGATGATCTGACGGTTGTCCTCGGTGTCCTCAACGACGAGGATGCGCTTGCTCATTCGGCCGCCTCCATCATTTCATCGACATGCACCGGCAATACGACCCGGAAGGTCGAGCCCTGGCCGAGCGCCGACTCGACCGAGATCGTGCCGCCCTGCAATTCGACCATGCGTTTCGAGATCGCGAGGCCCAGCCCGGTGCCGCCTTTCTGGCGCGTGTTCGAATTATCGATCTGCTGGAACTCGCCAAAGATCCGGTCCTGGTCGGCGTCGGCGATGCCCGGTCCGGTGTCGCGCACGGTCAAGGTGAACTGGCCGCCCGCGGCCGAGGCGCGGATCTCGACCTCGCCCGCGTCGGTGAATTTGATCGCGTTGCCCACGAGGTTCAGCAGCACCTGCGAGACGCGGCGGGCGTCGCCATGCGCCATCGGCATGTTGTCTTGCAACACGGTGGTGAACTTGAGCCCCTTCGACGTGGCGAGCGGCTCGGTCGCGATGACGACCGAGCCCACCACCTCGGGCAGCGCATAGTCCTCTAAGGTCAAAGTCAGCTGGCCGGCCTCGATCTTGGCCAGGTCGAGCACGTCGTTGATCAGCGCCAAGAGGTGCCGGCCGTTGTTCTGGATGCGCTCGAGGACACCCTTCGGCCGGTCCGGCATCACACCGTAGATGCCGTCGACGAGCAATTCGGCATAACCGAGGATCGCGTTCAACGGAGTTCTGAGCTCGTGGCTCATATTGGCGAGGAACTGCGATTTATGTTCGCTGGCGAGCGCCAGTTGCTCGCTCTTGTCGGCGATCTCGCGGAAGAGCCGCGCGTTCTGGATCGCCAGCACCGACTGGCTGGCCAAGGTCTGCATCAACCGAACCGTCTCGGGCGGGAATTCGCCCGCCTCTTGCCGCATCAGAATGATCGCTCCGAGGATGCGCTCGGCACCGACCAATGGCACGATCAGCGCCGAGTGAAAACCGGCGGCGAGGGTGAGGTCGCGCAGCGGGTTGCTCGCCCGCTGCCCGGTATCGGCGAGCTGAACAGGCATACGGCGCGCCACCGCCTCACCCATGGCGGTCTCGGTCTCGGCAAGACGCAGATCTCCCACCGAGCGTGTAAGAGCCTCATCCCACCCGACCGCCTCGACCAGCCGAAATGCACGCTCCGCCCGGCTATAGCGAAAGATCGCCCCGGCATTCGCCCAGGTCAGCCCGAGCGAGGAGGTCAGGATCGTCGAGAGGACCGAGCGCAGATCGAGCGTCGAGCTGACCGCCTGCCCGACCTCGCTCAACAGTTTCAGCTCTTCGACCGAGCGC
>DATEQL010000898.1:0-3173 GCA_035272665.1 Allostellaceae bacterium | reverse complement strand
CGCGTTACCGGCGGCGAGCGCCGCGGCGATCTGGCCGGTGAAGATCGCCAGCGGAAAATTCCACGGCGAGATACAGGCGAAGACGCCGCGCCCATGGAGCACGATCTCGTTGCGCTCGCCGGTGGGACCGAGCAGCCGCTCCGGGGCCGCGAAATCGGTTCGTCCGCGCATCGCGTAATAACGCAGATAGTCGACCGCCTCGCGCACCTCGGCGAGTGCGGCGGCGATTGTGCGGCCACCCTCGCGGATGATCAGCGCCATCAGCTTTGCCTTACGCTTCTCGTAGAGATCGGCCGCGCGCTCCAACATCGCGGCGCGCTCGCCCGCCGACATCCGATCCCAGGAGGGCGCGCTGCGCTGAGCGCAAGCGAGCGCCCGATCGAGGTCCCCGGGCCCGGCTGCGACGACCATCCCGACCTGCCGCCGCCGGTCGCTCGGATCGAGAACCGGTTCCATCGCGCCGGGCTGCTCGACACCGCCAATTATCGGCGCTGCTGTCCATGGCCTGCCGAGCGCCTTGCCGAGCGCATCGCGCAGTTCCTCCAGAACCGGCAATTGGTTCAAGTCGAGCCCGTGTGAATTCTGCCGCGCCGGGCCATAGAGGTCGCGCGGCAGTGGGATCTTGGGATGCGGCTTTACCAGCAGTCGGGCGAGGCGCGTGATCGGATCGGCGATGATCTCGTCAATCGGCTGGGTGTCGTCGACGATGCGGTTCACAAAGGAGGTGTTCGCGCCGTTTTCGAGCAACCGCCGCACGAGGTAGGCGAGCAGATCCTCATGGCTGCCGACCGGGGCATAGACCCGGCAGGGCCGATCCATTCTCTGCGGCCCGACGATCTGTTCGTAGAGCGCCTCACCCATCCCGTGGAGGCGCTGAAACTCGTAATCACGGCGCTCGCCCGCAAGTTCGAGAATGGCAGCCACGGTCTGCGCGTTGTGAGTGGCGAATTGCGGATAGAAGACCGGCCCGAACCCCAGCAACCGCCGCGCACAGGCGAGATAGGACACATCGGTCGCGACTTTGCGGGTAAAGACCGGATATCCGTCGAGCCCGCGCTCTTGGGTGCGTTTGATCTCGCTGTCCCAATAGGCACCTTTGACGAGGCGGACGATCAGCCGCCGTCCCCTGCGCCCGACCAGATCGGCGAGCCACTCGATCGTCGGTAGGGCCCGCTTCTGATAAGCCTGGACGGCGAGGCCGAGCCCGTCCCAGCCGGTAAGATCGGGAGCGAGCGCCAGCGACTCGAAGAGGTCGAGCGAGAGGTCGAGGCGGTCGGCCTCCTCGGCGTCGATCGTGAAGCCGATGTTGGCCCGCCGGGCGTGGCGCGCGAGGTCGAGTAGAATGGAAGACGTTTCGAGAAGCACGCGATCGCGCTGCGCCATCTCGTAGCGCGGATGCACCGCCGACAATTTGATCGAGATACCGGGAGCCTCGGCCACAGCCCGGCCCGCTGCCGACCTGCCGATCGCGGCGATGGCGCCATCGTAGGCGGCGACGTAGCGCGCGGCATCCGCCGCGGTGTGAGCTGCTTCGCCGAGCATGTCGTAGGAATGCCGGTAGCCGCGTTGCTCGGCGGCGCGCGCGCGCCCGAGCGCCTCATCGATCGTGCGCCCCATGACGAATTGACGACCGAGGATATGCATTGCCGCCGTTACCGCCTGGCGTACCACCGGTTCGCCCGATCGGGCGACAAAGCGACGCAAGGCAGCGCGCAGATCGTGATCGGTCGGCTCGGCGCGCAGCAGGCGGCCCGTCAGCATCAGTGCCCAGGTCGAGGCATTGACAAAGATCGACGCCGAGCGTCCGAGATGACTTTCCCAGTCCGCCTCACCGACCTTCTCGCGGATCAGCCGGTCGACGGTTTCCATATCGGGGATGCGCAGCAATGCTTCGGCGAGGCACAACAGCGACACCCCCTCCGGCGAGGACAGCGCGTATTCGTGGAGAAACGCGTCGATGCCTCCCTTGCCTAGCCGCTCGCGTCGAACCACGGCGACGAGGCCGCGCGCCCTCTCGGCGATACGATCACGCATTTCCGCCGGGATCTCGGCCGCGGCGAGGATGTGCGCCACAGCTTCGGTCTCGTCCACTCGACAGCTGTCGCGGACCGCCGCGCGGAGCGGCGCTGCCCGCGGCGGCGTCGCGAAAACGATGTCCATGCCGGGTACCTCTCCGTCCGGCGTTTCAGCCGACCAGGTCTCGCGATTTCCCCCGGCTTTCCTCTTTGCGTGTCAGCGGGGCTGAACTGGCGGCTCGGCGGAACGCGGGGTCTCGAGGCTCCCGAGCGGTGGCTCAGCTTTACCATCACCGAGATCACGGGCACGTCGGTACCAAAATGCAGCCTGCTCCGGATCGCCGCGCATACCGCGCAGGCCGGTCCGCTCGAGAAAGGCCGTATCGAACGTCAGTGCCATGCGCATCGCGGCTCGACCGTCTCCTGCATCGGCGGCACGCTCGAAGAAGAGCCGGGCCGAGGTAATATCGCCGGCGCTGAGGAAGGCGTCGCCGCGCGCCACGAGGGCTGCGATCTCGGCTGCGGAAAGTCGCGGTCCGGCCGGCGCCGGTCGTGGCGCCGATTCCGGGACTGACTGGGGGGAAGGCAGGGCGGTCGGCTCCTCGGCACCGGTCGCCGCGGGTTCAGGCTTTGCCTCGCTGGTAGGCGCGGCATGCGGTAACTTGGCGACGACGGTGGCCGAGGACGAGCCCGCAGCAGCCACGGGCGGGGGGACCGCTGCCACATTGGCCGGCGCAGCCGGCGGCTCTTTGTCCGGGAAGACGTGGTCGCGCACAAGACTGAAGACATCACGAAAATCCTGCGGAACGAGCACTGCGGCGGTCAGGACGGCAAGACCGATGATGATCCCTGCCGGCAGCCTCACGGACACGGCAAAGCGGCGTGGCGTCACGCTCGGCTCCGCAATGGCTTCCTTGTCGGAGGATTTTCGAATGCGGCGATTCCACGCTTGCGACAGCTTTGCCGGCAGGCCACCCGTAGAGGCATCAGGCTCGATTTCGAGCATTCGCCGCGCGAGGCGGTTGACGACTGCCGGATCACCGCCCGAGGTTATCGCGATCAGCGCCACGCGCTGGGCGGAAAAGAGATTCTCTCCCTCGCTCGGCGGCACCTGGTGGCGAATGAACGCTTCGACCTCGTCGCGCTCGAGCTGTTGGA
>DATEQL010000897.1:0-10514 GCA_035272665.1 Allostellaceae bacterium | reverse complement strand
CTCGGGGATGATGCGCAGGGCCAGCACCTTGCCGAGTTCGACGCCCCATTGGTCGAACGAGTCGATGTGCCAGACGGCTCCCTGGGTAAAGACGCTGTGCTCGTAGAGAGCGACGAGTTTGCCGAGTGTTGCCGGAGTCAGCCGTTGCAAGAGGATCGTGTTGGACGGCCGGTTACCCTCGAACGTGCGGTGCGGCACGAGCCAGTCGGGCGAGCCTTCTGCGCGGACTTCCTCGGGTGTCTTGCCGAAGGCCAGCGCCTCGCCCTGTGCCAATACGTTCGCCAGCAGCATATCATGCTGTTGGCCCAACGGGTTCAGCGACTGGCCGAAGGCGATGAAGTCGCAGGGGATCAGCCGGGTTCCCTGATGGATCAGTTGATAGAACGAATGCTGGCCGTTGGTGCCGGGCTCACCCCAATAAATCGGGCCGGTATCGCACGCGACGCGATCGCCATCGAGCGTTACGTGCTTGCCGTTGCTCTCCATCGTCAATTGCTGGAGATAGGCCGGGAACCGCTTCAGGTACTGCTCGTACGGAAAGACACCGACAGTCTCGGCGCCAAAGAAGTCATTGTACCAGATGGCCAAAAGCCCCATCAACACCGGCAGGTTGCGCTCGAACGGAGCAGTGCGGAAATGCTCGTCGATTTCGTGGAAACCATCGAGCATCGCGCGGAAGTTATCCGGGCCGATGGCGATCATCGTCGAGAGGCCGATCGCCGAATTCATCGAGTAGCGCCCGCCGACCCAATCCCAGAAGGGGAACATGTCGGCGGTGTCGATGCCAAACTTCGCCACCTCCGCCGTGTTCGTCGAGGCGGCGACAAAATGCCGGGCAATCGACTTTTCGTCGCCTCCCAGGCCCCCGAGCGCCCAGGCGCGCGCGGCGCGCGCATTGGTCATCGTCTCCAAGGTGGTAAAGGTCTTTGACGAGACGATAAAGAGGGTCTCCGTTGCGTCGAGGTCGTGCACTGCCTCGGCGAGATCGGTGCCGTCGACGTTGGAGACAAAGCGGAACGTCATCGCGCGGTCGCTGTAGTGCTTGAGCGCCTCGTAGGCCATCACCGGACCTAGGTCGGAGCCGCCAATGCCGATGTTGACGACATTGCGGATGCGTTTGCCGGTATGACCCTTCCAGTCCCCGCCGCGAACCTGATTGGCAAAATCGGCCATCCTGTCGAGCACGGCGTGGACCTCGGGCACGACATTCTCGCCATCGACCAGGATGGATGCGCCTCTCGGGGCACGCAGGGCCACGTGCAGGACGGCCCGCCGTTCCGAGACGTTGATCTTGTCCCCCCGGAACATGGCATCGATCCGCCCGCGCAAGCCGACTGTCTCGGCTAGATCGAGCAGGAGCTTGAGGGTCTGCTCGGTGATGCGGTTCTTCGAGTAATCGAGATAGATCCCGGCGGCCTCGGCGGTCATCTGTTCGCCGCGTTTCGGATCTCGTGCAAACAGCGTTCGCAAATGCAGATCGCGAACTCCGTCATAATGGGCCTTGAGTGCCTTCCAAGCCGGGTGCTGGGTCAGTAGTTCTGTGCCTGCCGGCATGCTGTTGCTCCTTCCATATGCTCTGAGCCGGCCGCGTCTTAGGCGGCCTTTTCTAGAGCCGCGCTCTTGGAGGCGATCACAGCCATCAATTCGTCCCATGACTTGACGAACGACGCGGCCCCTTCATCCTGGAGCCGGGTGGCCAAGGCGTCGATGTCGACACCGGCCTTGGCGAACTCGGCCAACACCTCCTCGCAGTCGCCGCCATCCGCCGCCAGGATGTCGCCGAGCTCGCCATGGTCGGCCAGGGCCTTTAGCGTCTGCTCGGGCATCGTGTTGACCGTAAAAGGCGCGGCGAGGGCTTTGACGTAGAGGACGTCGGAAGCCTCGGGGTCCTTGGTTCCGGTACTGGCCCAGAGCAGGCGTTGCGGGCGGGCGCCGGCATTGTAGACGCGCTGCCAACGCGGCGTATCGAGCAAGGTACGGTAGGCCTTGTAGGTGCGCTCGGCGATCGCGATGCCGAGCCGTCCACGCAGCGCGTGGGGCACCTTGTCTATGACCGCCGCGTCCCACCGGCTGACGAACACGGAGGCGACGGAACCGACATCGGGGTCGAGCCCCCCAGCGATGCGCCGCTCGATGCCGCGAAGAAAGGCCTCGGCGGCCGCGACATAGTGCTCGCGCGAAAACAACAGCGTCACGTTTATGGGTATGCCGGCAAAGATCGCCTCTTCGATCGCCGGGACACCTTCTTTGGTGCCCGGAATCTTGATCAGGAGGTTCGGCCTTCTCGCTCTCGCGTGCAGATCTTTGGCTGCAGCGAGGGTGCTCGCCGTGTCGTGCGCCAGCAGCGGCGACACTTCCAGGGACACCCACCCGTCCACACCATTCGTCCGGTCGTGAATTGGCCGAAAGAGGTCGGCGGCTCGGCTCAGGTCGTCGAGCGCCAGTTCGAAAAACAGCTTCTCCCCCGACTTGCCTTCCTTGAGCTTCTCGCGGATCGCGGCATCGTAGGAAGTGCTGTTCTTGATCGCGTGGTCGAAGATCGTCGGGTTCGAGGTCAGTCCGGTCACCGACAGCTCGTCGATGTAGCGTTTAAGAGTGCCGCTGGTCAGCAGGTCACGGGTGATGTTGTCGAGCCAGATGCTCTGACCCAAATCATGGAGCTGTTGCGTCGCTTTCATTGTATTACCTTCTTTCCGTCAGAGTTTGGGCTTCGAAAGACGCCCGTTTTGAGGTTTTCGTCAAGTTGTGCAGCCATTGGAAGGCTGCCGGCGTCAGCATGTCTTCCGTGCACCGCCAGCGCCAATTGCCTTCGGCCCGGCCGGGCAGGTTCATCCGTGCGTCGCTCCCCAGGTTGAGAAGATCCTGCAACGGCGTCATCGCCAACGCTGCCACGGACGACCACGCCAAATTGATCAACACCGAGGCGACCTCGCGAGCCTCGCCCGCGGGCCGCTTCAGATAATTCCACAGGTTTTGTCTTTGCTGTTCCGGCAATTCTTCGAACCAGCCGCGTGTCGTGGGATTATCGTGGGTACCGGTGTACACAACAGTATTGTGCGCGTGGTTGTTAGGCAGGTGGGGGTTATCCGATTTGCCGTCGAAGGCAAACTGAAGCACCCGTGTTCCGGGCAGGTGAAACCGGTCGCGCAGGGCGCGCACGTCAGGTGTGATCAGCCCCAAATCCTCAGCGATGAACGGCAGACCACCCAGCTCATTCTGCACCACACTGAAGAACTCGGCGCCGGGGCCCGCTACCCATTGGCCGGATTGCGCCGTCGCTGCTCCGGCCGGCACGTGCCAGGCGGCCGCGAATGCGCGGAAATGATCCAGGCGAATAGCATCGACATGAGTTAGAAGAGCGCGCAGACGATCGACGCACCAGCGGTAGCCAGTCCGACGAAGGGTGTCCCAGTTATAGACGGGGTTGCCCCAGAGCTGCCCTTGGGCGCTGAAGTAGTCGGGAGGGACCCCGGCGACGAAGCGCGGCCTCTGCCGTTCGTCCAGCAGGAACATCTCCGGGTTAGCCCAAACGTCGCTCGAGTCGGGGGAAACGAAAAAAGGCAGGTCGCCGATCAAGCGCAAGCCTGTGGCGTGGGCATGATTTTTGAGGCGCCCCGCTTGGCGGAACAGCAGGAATTGCGCAAACCGAACTTGCTCGATCTGGTCCGCCAAGTCCCCCCGCGCTTGCGCCAAAGCCGCCGGAACGCGTCGGACCAGCGCTGCCGGCCACTCGAGGTAATAGGCACCCTTGTACCTGGCCTTCACCGCCCGGAACAGGGCGTAGTCTTCGAGCCAGTGCATATGGTCGTGGCAAAATTGATCAAAAACGGGCCGCAGGTCCGAGCGCGCTCCGGCGCCGAAGTTGGCCCAGGCCGTTTCGAGCAACCGGTGCTTGAACGGGATGACGGCGTCGTAATCGATGGCTGTTCCCGAGAACGAGTTGCCTTCGCAGTCGCTTGCCTGCAGCAGTCCGTCCTCGATCAGGCCGTCAGGGCTGATCAAGAGCTCGTTGCCGGCGAAAGACGACAGGGACTGATAAGGGGAGTTGCCGTACCCCGTGGGACCCAGCGGCAGCGCCTGCCACCAGCTTTGCCCGGCCTCGTAGAGCCGGTCAACCCATGCCAGCGCAGCCCGCCCCACATCGCCGATGCCGTAGGGTGAGGGCAGCGAGGCGACGTGCAGCAGCACGCCGGAGGCGCGGTATTCCGGTGGGAACGGAGGAACCACCACCCGCCGGCTGCCGTCATTCATGTCGTTCGGCCGCCTTGCCCGCCGGCTCCGCCAAATCTTGCATCTCCTCAGCAGCTCAGAAGGCTTCGGGAATGACCCTGAAGGGGTAATCGGCCTCCTTGTAGTTGCCGCGCTCCTCACGCTTCGGCAACTCGACCTCCGTTCGCGGCAGGTCCTCGTATGGGATCTTGCTCAGAATGTGCGTGACGATGTTCAACCGCGCCCGCTTCTTGTTGTCGGAGTGGGCGACATACCACGGCGCCCACGAGCTGTCGGTGGCGAGGAACATGTCGTCGCGGGCTTTCGAGTACTCGTACCACCGTGAATACGATTTGAGATCCATGTCGGAAAGTTTCCAGATCTTCCGTCCGTCATCGATGCGCCCCTCCAGCCGTCTTGTCTGCTCTTCGGGACTGACTTCCAGCCAATACTTCAGCAGGATCACACCGGAATCGACGATGGTCTTCTCGACCAGCGGCGTCATTTCCAGGAAGTGTGTGACCTCTTCCTCGGTGCAGAATCCCATCACGCGCTCGACGCCGGCCCGGTTGTACCAGCTGCGGTCAAAGATCACGATTTCCCCGGCCGCAGGCAGATGTGGGATATAGCGCTGGGCATACATCTGCGATTTCTCACGCTCGATCGGCGCAGGAAGTGCCACGACCCGAAAGATGCGCGGGCTCACCCGCTCGGTGATGGCCTTGATCGTACCGCCCTTGCCTGCCCCGTCGCGGCCTTCAAAGACAATGCAGACCTTCAGGCCTTTGTGCACGACCCACTGCTGCAGCTTCACCAGCTCGACGTGCAAGCGGGCGAGTTCCCGATCGTAGTCATCCCGCTTCAGCTTGCCGTTGGCGTCAGGCGCGTCTTTCTTGGCACTCGACATCGGATCCCTACCTACGTTCGAATTATTGTAGGATCACACCCGGGCCGTGGAGCCCAGCGCGTTGTTGACCATCTCCTGGGCCTCACGCACGATGGCGTCGAGGTGAGCCTCGTCCTTGAAGCTCTCCGCGTAGATCTTGTAGACGGCCTCGGTGCCCGACGGTCGCGCCGCAAACCAGCCGCTGCGCGCGACCACCTTGAGGCCGCCGATCGGAGCATTGTTGCCCGGAGCGCGGCTCAGCTTGGCCGTGATTTGCTCGCCGGCCAAATTCGACTCCTTCACAGCCTCGGGCGACAGTTTTTCCAGCCTCGATTTCTGCTCTGGTGTCGCCGGCGCATCGATCCGGGTGTAGTGCGCGGTCCCAAACTCCGCCGTCAGCGCGCGGTAGTGCTCCCCCGGGTCCTTGCCGGTACGGGCGGTGATCTCGGCCGCGAGCAGATCCATGATCGGGCCGTCCTTGTCGGTGGTCCACACGCTGCCGTCGTGCCGCAGGAAACTCGCCCCGGCGCTTTCCTCGCCGCCAAAGCAGCACGAGCCATCGAAAAAACCCGGCACAAACCATTTGAAGCCGACCGGCACCTCTGCGAGGCGGCGGCCCAGCTTGTGCACGACCCGGTCGATCATGCTGCTGCTGACCACGGTCTTGCCGATCGCCGCCTGTGCCGGCCATTGCGGTCGATGCGCCAGCAGGTAAAGGATCGCCACCGACAAATAATGATTGGGGTTCATCAGCCCAGCCGACGGCGTGACGATGCCGTGCCGATCGGCGTCGGTATCGTTAGCGAAGGCGACCTGATAGCGATCCTTGAGCCCGACCAGCCTGGCCATTGCGTACGGGCTCGAGCAATCCATGCGGATCTCGCCGTCGTGGTCGACGGTCATAAACGAGAACGTCGGATCGACCTGCGGATTGACGACAGCGATGTGCAGCTTGTAGACGGTGTTGATCGGCTCCCAGTAATGCACGGCAGCGCCGCCGAGCGGGTCGACGGCGAGCTCGAGGTCGGCGGCGCGGATTGCCTCCATATCGACGACGTTACGCAGGTCGTTGACGTAGGGCAGGACGAAATCCTCCTGGTGCGTCGTGTCCGCTTTGAAGGCCGTGGTGAAGCTTACTCGCTTCACTCCTGTGTTGCCGTTCTGCAGAAGCTCATTAGCCCGGTTCTCGACCCACCGGGTCACGTCGGTGTCAGCCGGGCCCCCGTTTGTCGGGTTGTACTTGAAACCCCCGTCCTCCGGCGGGTTGTGCGACGGCGTGATGACAATGCCGTCGGCAAGATGCTCGCGACGAGAGCGATTGTAGACCAGGATCGCGCGCGAGATGACCGGGGTCGGTGTGAACCCGTCATCCCGCTGGAGGATCGTCTGCGCCCCGTTGGCCGCCAGAACTTCGAGCGCCGTGCGCTGGGCCGGCCCGGAAACCGCATGGGTGTCCTTGCCCATGTAGAGCGGGCCATCGGTGCCCTGCGCTCGCCGGTAGTCGCAGATGGCCTGGGTGATAGCGAGAATGTGGGCTTCGGTGAACGACCCGCGCAGCGGCGAGCCGCGATGCCCGCTGGTGCCAAAGCTGACCAATTGACCGGGATCATCGAGATCAGGCTTGCGCTCGAAATATTCGCGTTCGAGCCGGGCCGGATCGATCAGCATTTCCTTTGGCGCCGGCTTGCCTGCCAGGGGTGAGATGGTCATGCGCGGTTTCTCCTCATGGCACGGGACAGGGTTGTGCATTCCAGATCTCGCTGGCGTATTGCGCGATCGTGCGGTCGCTCGAAAATTTGCCCGAACCGGCCACGTTAAAAATCGCCCTGCGCGCCCATTCATGGCTGTCTGCATATAATGTCGTCAGCCGATGATCGGCCTCCATATAGGATTGGAGGTCGGCGAGATGCATGTAATGATCACCCCCGGCCAACAGCACATCGCGCAGCGGCGCAAATATCCCGGGCTCGTAGCGGCTGAAGTGGTCGGCGCCGATCATGTCTAAAGCGGCGCGCGTCTCCGGGTCGTGATCGTAATGCCAATGTGGATTGTACCAGCCACGGCTGCCTTCGACCTGGTCCGCAGTCAGGCCGAACAAGAAAAAGTTATCTTCGCCGGCTTCTTCCGCCATCTCAATCGTCGCACCATCGCGGGTGCCGATCGTCAATGCCCCATTCAGCATGAATTTCATATTGCTGGTGCCGCTGGCTTCATAGCCGGCGGTCGAAATCTGGTTTGAAACATCGGCCGCCGGGATCAGCCGCTCGGCCAGAGATACGCAATATTCGGGCAGGAAAACGACCTTTAACCGCCCTTGTGTTGCCGCATCGCCGTCGATCGTGCCCGCGAGATTGTTGAGGAATTTTATGATCAGCTTGGCCAAGTGATAGGCGGGCGCTGCCTTGCCGGCGAAGAAGAAGGTACGCGGCATGACATCGAGGTGCGGGTTCGCCTTTAGCCGATTATAAAGAACGATGATGCGCAGCGCGTTGAGCAGCTGCCGCTTGTATTCGTGGATACGCTTGATCTGACAGTCGAAAATCGTCTCCGGGTCGACCGTGATGCCGCAGCTCGCCTTGACCCAATCGACAAAGCGCAATTTGGCGGCACTCTTGGCGTCGAGGAAGCTTTCGCGAAAGGCTGTGTCGTCCGCCAGCGGATGAAGCCTTTTTAGCTCACCGAGATCCGTCACCCATCGGTCACCGATCGCGTCGGTAATCGTCCCGGCGAGCCCCGGATTTGCCAATAACAGCCAGCGCCGTGGTGTCACCCCGTTAGTCTTATTGTTGAAGCGCTCGGGATACATCTCGGCCAAGTCTTTGACAGTCAGTTTGCGCAGCAAAGCCGAGTGGATCGCGGCCACACCATTGGTGCTGTGCGCGCCGACGATCGCCAGATTGGCCATCCGCACCTTGTCCTCGGCGCCTTCCTCGATCAGGCTCATGCGAGCGACGCGCGCCTCGTCCCCGGGCCAGCGGGTTCGCACCGCATCGAGAAACCGGCGGTTGATCTCGTAAACGATCTCCAATTGGCGCGGCAGCAACTGTCGGAAATAGTGCAGGGGCCATCTCTCGAGCGCTTCCGGCAATAGCGTGTGATTAGTGTAGGCCAAAGTCGTTTGCGTAATGTCCCAGGCTTCGTCCCAGCCGAGATGCGCGTCATCGAGCAGAATCCGCATCAGCTCCGGGACCGCCAGGGTCGGGTGCGTGTCGTTCAGCTGGATCGCGACCTTGTCGGGAAGCAAATGCCAATCCCCATTGCGACGGTGGAAGCGGCGCACCAGATCGGCGAGCGAACAGGCAACCAAAAAATATTCCTGCACAAAGCGTAGCGCCTGTCCGACCTCGGTGCTGTCGTCAGGATACAGCACCCGCGTCAGGGTGCTTGCCGCCAGGCTGCCAACCAATGCCCCGACGAAATCACCGCTGCTGAACTCCTGAAAGTCGAAATAATCGTGCGACGCCGCCGACCATAGTCGCAGCGTGTTGATGGTCTTGCCGCCATAGCCGACGACCGGCCGATCAAACGGGATGCCGATCACGGTGGAGGCTCGGCCGGGAACGATCTCAAGGTGCCCGCCGCGCATTTCAAAGGAAGACCCGAGCTTGATTTCCACCGCTTCCTTTGGGCGGGCAACCTCCCACGGGTCATGCCGGCGCAGCCAGTTGTCCGGATGTTCGCGCTGCCAGCCATCCTCGATCGATTGCCTAAACATGCCGTATTCGTAGCGCAGCCCGTAGCCCATCGCCGGCAATTGCATCGTCGCCATCGAGTCGAGAAAGCACGCGGCGAGCCGTCCCAATCCGCCATTGCCGAGCCCGGCATCGGGTTCTTCTTTGATCAGACCGAACCAGTCGAGTTCCCTTTGGCGGGTGGCCCGATGCACAAACGGATCAAGCAGCATATTGGTGACGTTATTGGCCAAGGAGCGCCCGATCAGAAACTCCATCGACAAATAATAGATGCGTTTCGGATTGAGACGATTGTAAGTACGCTCGGTCCTGACCCAGCGTTGCGACAGCACGTCCCTGACCGACCGAGCGGCGGCCTCAAAACGCTCGCGCCCGCCGGCGGCCAGCGGGTCGACAACATCGTCGAACAGCAGATGGCGCTCGTAGAGCGCGTCGCTGTGACCAGAAAATCGGACCGGCCCACACCCATATTGCTCAAGCAAATCCCCCGCCGCCTCGGCCGACGGTGACCGCGGAGGAAGCACTGTGCTCTGTTCGCTCATTCTATCCTATCTCCCTCCGGGTCGGGTCTTTACATTAGCTCGACATGACGGCTATCGTTCCAAAGTTGGATTGCGGGCTCGGCCAGTTTATGCTCATAGCCCAGCGCGCTGAGGCTCGCAGTGCTCAGCAGGAGGTACCGGCCACCAGCCGCGTCGAGGCCGAGCCAGCGGGCCGCGAGCACCCGCAGGAAATGCCCGCTCGAAAAAACCAGCACGTCGCCTTTGACCGCGCGCACTCGGCCCACGACGCCGTCGGCCCGCGTGCCGATCTGGCCCGGAGACTCTCCACCGGGGCAGCCGTCACGGAACAGTTGCCAGTCCGGGCGCTCCACATGGATCTCAGCGGTGCGGCGGCCCTCATATTGGCCATAGTTCCACTCGACCAGGTCGGGATCGATCTCGGCCGCACTGCCAAACCCGGCCAGCTCGCAGGTTCGCCCCGCGCGCTGCAAGGGGCTGGTGAAGACCTTGGCAAAAGTGAGTCCGCGCAGCCGCTCACCGAGGGCGCGGGCATTGCTTTCGCCGCGTTCGGTCAGGGGCAGGTCGGTCCGACCGGTGTGCTGCCCCGAGAGACTCCAGGCGGTCTCGCCGTGCCTCGCGAGGTAAATTACGGGAAGGGCTTCGCTCATGCGACCGGTCCGCTCTTTAGTGTCTCGCCGAAAATGGCGCGCGTGTTTGAGTTACCGTCACCCCCGCGAACGCGGTGGTCCAGAGCCGGCCCCGGGCTCGCCCGCCCTGGCGGGCGGGCTGACGGGGCAACCGCTTCTGTCCTTGGGTCCCTGGATTCCCGCTGTCGCGGGAATGACGAATAACATGCTGACATTCCGAGATTCGTTCTCGGTCGATCGCTAGAACGGCCATTGCCAATTTGTGATCTCCGGCGAATCTATGCCGACTTCGTAGGCGTGATTTTTACATGCGATCTGCTGGTTGAGCAGCGCCTCGCGAGCGCTCGACCCAGTGACACGGAAACGCGGCATGCGATCGATCGCGTCGATAGCCAGACTGAATCGGTCGGCCTGGTTTTGAATGGCGAGCTCCAGCGGCGTGTTGATGTTGCCCTGCTCTTTGTAGCCGCGCACGTGAATGTGGTGCTGATGCGGCCGGTGGTAGGTGAGTCGGTGGATCAACCAGGGGTAGGCGTGGAAGTTGAAGATGACCGGCCTATCCGGGGTGAAGAGGGCC
>DATEQL010000896.1:0-3320 GCA_035272665.1 Allostellaceae bacterium | reverse complement strand
CGACGACCAGCACGAGCCCGACGAACGCGACTGCTTTCGACAGCGGCAAGGGCCCCGCGCCGAGAATCAGGAATTGCACCGCGAGGACCGGCCCAAAGAAGGGTATGACCTCGCCCGTGGCGAGGTTCAACGTGAATCCGGCTGCGACCGCGAGCGCAACCCGCAGCCCGATTCGGCGCTGGCGTGACAGGGCCACCGCGGCGGCGGAAACATCAGCTGGCATAAGTCAGGATGGAGATGAGGCGAATAAACACCGCACCGAGAGCGTCCGTGACTGGATTGTTGCCGGCGTAGACGACGACATTCACCTGCGAACCGAACCGCACGCTGCCCCGCGGCGGCGTCTCGTCGACGATCAAACGCACCGGGAAACGCTGAGGGTCGCGCACCCAGCCCGTGGCGTTTTTGATCGTTGGCAGGCCGGTATTGGGATCAACGCTATTCTGGGAGACGCCCCAGCCTATGCTCTCGACGTGGGCTTTGAAGATTGCGCCTGGCAGCGAGTCGAATACCAATTCGGCCCGATCGGAGGTAGACATGTATTCGAGGCTATTCTCCTTGAAGTCAGCCGAAACCCAGACCGTGCTCAAGTCGATGAAGGTAAGGGCCGCCTGCCCTGCCCCTATGAACTGGCCGGTCGCCAGTTGGAGATTGGAGACCAAGCCTTCGGCCGGGGCCTTGACCGTTGTATAAAGAAGATTGAGCCGCGCGCGCTCCAGCGTCGCAAGCGCCGCCTTGAGCTGGGGATTGTCGGCACCCTTGGGACCAAGCTCTTCCCGCGCCTTGGCAAGGTCGGCCTGGCTGCCCGTCAGCGCGGCCCGTGCGGCGTCCAGGGCGGCGCGGGCTGTATCGGCCTTGGCAGCGGAGTAGACGCCCCGTTTGACAAGTTCGAAAACCCGCTCCGTCTGGGCCTGAACGTTCTCGAGTTCGGCGGTCTCCTTCACGACCCGCGCCTGTGCCGAGTCCACGGCGGCCGTCGAGGCTCCCAGCGTCTGACCGATCTGCTCGACCTGGGCCTGCGCCTCAGCCACGGCAAGTTCGAAGGGGCGCGGATCAATGCGGAACAGGACCTGCCCCGCGTCGACGCGGGTATTGTCGGCGACGTCGACGCCGATAACACGGCCCGCGACTTCGGGAGCCATGCGGACAACATATGCTTGTACGACCGCTTGGGATGACGAAGGTGTGAGCCGCTCCATGACGATCGACAAGGCAAACAGCAGGATGGTCACGGCGACGACAATGAGCGCCGCCCTGCGCAGCGGGTTCGCAGAGTCGGTGTCCGCGGGAGCGGGCTTCGCAGGAGTGCGTTCCTCCACCGCGATTTTGTTGGTGGTTTCAGACTCAGTGCTCATCGAGGCAACACCCGCTTGGCAGCCCCTGCATCGATGCCAGCTTCCTGGACCCCGAGGCGTGCCGACAGCAAAAGTCGCATTTTACGGCGTCCGATCGGCGGTCTGCGGCGCGCTCTGGGCCCGGCGCTGTCGCATCCATTCGATGAGCAGCACATAGCCGACGGCCAGGACCACAGGCCCCACAAACAGCCCGAGAAGGCCGTCGGCAATCATGCCGCCGATGACGCCGATCAAAATTACCGGCATCGGCACTTCCATTCCGCGGCCGAGCATCAATGGCTTCAGGATATTGTCGCTGAGCCCGGCGACGAGGGTCCAGACCAGGAAAATGATCGCCGGCTGCGTTGCTTCCGTCGCAAAGACATAGACTATGATCGGCAGTGTCACCAGTACCGCCGGCACTTGTACGATACATAGCAGAAGCACAACAACCGTCCAAAGGCCGGCTGCCGGAAGACCAATGGCGAAGAAGCCCACTGCGAGGAGAAGCGACTGGATCACCGCTACGCCGACAACGCCTACCGCCACGCCACGGATCGTAGCGCCCGTCAGCGTAACCAGATGGCCCCCCCGCTCCTCGCTGCCGGTAAAACGTCCCAGCAGGCGCCGAGCGAAATCGGCGGCGCCTCTGCCGTAGGCGACGATGACGGCGGCTATCCCGAAAGAAAGAACGAACGAGAGTTGGCCGGCGGCCAGGCCACCGGCGGACGACACGAGCCGTGCCGCTGCTTCGCTCAACGCCCCGCCGTATTTGGCAACCGCCGCCGGCATGTTCGTAGCGACGAGCACCCAGATCTCCGTCAGTTTCTGGCCCACCAGCGGGAGCTCGGCAAGCCATCGCGGCGGCGGCGGGACGGTCAGGCTTTGATCGTGCAAGCCCACGATTAGCGAATACAAGGAAGATGCAAGCGACGCCACCACCGTGACCATTGCCACCAACATCACCGCGACGCCGACCAGCCCGATCAGCAGCGCCGACCAGCGATTACCGAGCCGGACGGCCAAGCGGAGATGCAGCGGATAAAGCATCACCGCTAGAATTGCAGACCAGATCAAGAGGTCGCTGAAAGGCGATATGTACCGGCTGCAGGCGTAGACCAAAAAGCCGACCAGTCCGATTTGAAGCGCAAGATCCAGGACGGTCGAGCGCGAAGGCGCGTGATCCGAGTTCGGCACATTCGGGTCCATCATTTCTTGCCCCCTTGCCCTTCCGGAAAGCCCAGAATGAAGGCAACTCGGTGCTCTCAACAAGGGTCAGGTGCTCTCAACAAGGGTCAATCGAAGCGGAGCGCTATGTTGTTGAGCCGAAGCCATAGCGCGGCCTGTTTCATTCTCCAGCATCGCGGGCCGTCGCTCGTAGCGCCTCCACGCTCACCGCCGCGACGAGGCCGGTGAGCACGATACCGGCAAAGCCAATCACCACCGCGAGCAACCGCGACACGACATGTCGCGGCGTCAAATCGCCGTAACCGATGGTGAGACCGGTCACAAAGGTGAAATAAAGAGCGTCTACGACGCGCCAGCTCTCTATGTGCCCGATCAGAAGTCCGGGCCCGACCATCGCGAGAAGAACCCCGGACAGGATCGGCCAGAGTACACGAAGTAGCCGAAAGAGCTCTACGAAGAAGATGCGCCTGATTTGCCTTGATCGCATTAGTCTCCGACCCGCAACCGATTTATGATTTGAAGGGCAGCTCAAGCCGTTCGGGGATCGGCGCAGGCGGCGTCATACCCCAAACGACGCGCGGGCTCCCCGCTCGGTAAGGCCTGCGATCGACCCGCTGTCTGTCGTCCTCGGTGAGGTCGGGCAGAATCGCCTGGAATTCGGCGCGCCATTGCTGGTTGCCGCGCGAGACGGCCCGCCCGGCAGCGCCGATCTGCCAGACGCTCAGCAGCCAGATCCATTCAAAGCCCCTTTCCGCGAAGCCGTCGATCGTCGCATCGTCGATGTCGGCCAGGGTGATT
>DATEQL010000895.1:0-4757 GCA_035272665.1 Allostellaceae bacterium | reverse complement strand
CTTCACCACCAAGCCGACCGGCGAAGGTACCGGCCTCGGCCTGTCGATCAGCTGGGACATCGTCACCCAACAGCACGGCGGCACGATCGAGGTCGACAGCCGGGTCGGCGAGTTCACCGAGTTCGCGATCCGCCTGCCGCGGCGGGCGCACCTCGCGGCGGCAGAGAGGGCGGCATGACTGGCGGCGGCCCTCGCCGCGCGCCTTGGCTACGTGGGCGTGCGGGAGTATACTGCCGCTGCAATTTCCGGTAGCCACCGCCGGCCAAGCGATTAAACCGATAAGGGCAGGGGAGATGGTTGACATTAAACCGATATTCGATTGGGCCCGAGAGAATGGCGAGGTCAAGGCCGTCGACCGGATTCTGGTCAAGGTCATGCTCCTGCTGATCAAGAACAAGATCACCCTTACCGCCGCCACGATCGAAAGAATGGAAACCCGCATGTCCCTACCGGAAGAACTGATCTCAGCAATTGTCCGGGCCGCCGGGGAAGTTGTCGGGAAACCGGTACCGGAGAGCCTGCTGGCAAGGGAGCCATCCAATGTTTGACTTCGCAGATTTTCCGTACGACTTCGCGACAAATCGGTTGGTGGTGGGCAGCGAGCCGATGGTCCTCCACTGCCACCATTACAATTGCTTCCTGCAGCGCTCGATCCAGGACGCCGAATACATCGACAGCGCGCCGATCCTGGTCGGAGCAGCCGCCGAGGTGGTCTTCGCGCAGCTGACGAACCTCCTCGCGCGCAACCCGGATGTTCCGGCGCGCAAGGCCCTGGTGGAATCGCTCTACCGGGCGTGCGGCTTGGGTCTGATCGACCTGCGCGCGGTTACCGATCGGGGTGGCCAGGTGCGGACCCGCTCGACCCACTACTCGATCGGGTGGAAGGAGAAATTCGGTATATCACGCGGCCCGGTCGCTTTCTTCTCGACAGGTTTTCTGGCGGGGGCGCTGGCGGCGATCTACGGCCTGCCGCTCTCCGGCATACAGGCGCGGCAGACCGCGTGCCGCAGTACCGGGGCGGACGAGGACGTGTTCGTGCTGGGCCGCGGCGCGGCGAATTTCACGATTTTCCAGCCGCGGCAGAACACCGTTCTGATCCCCGTCGGCGAGGATGCCGAGCCGCCGACTTCGGTGGACCGCGCGGCGATCACCCGCGCCGTAGCGGAGATGCCGTTGCCGGTCAATTCCGAGGGTCTCATTCCTGCCTTCGGCGTGTACGTGACCCGCATATATGCCAATTATTACAACCGCATCAGCTACGCCTTCGAGCGGGAGATGACGGCGCTCGCCGGCCGCGAGGGCGTGGAAGTTGCCGCCAGCCTGTTCATCGAGGCCGGCCACGTCTGCGCCTTTTTCACGCTGGGCGGGATCATGGTCTCCCCTGAATGGGACGCCCTGACGTTGCCGATGCTCAAGACCCGCGAGGACTGGTTCCACGGTATAACCGCGTGGTGGAACGCCTGTGGGTATGGCACCGCCAAGGTGCTGGACGTCTCCCCGACCGGCGCAACCGTCCGCATCTACAACGATTACGAATCGGTCGGCTACCGCCGCATGTACGGAACCGCCGACCACGGCATCAGCTACCTCGTAACGGGCGGCTGGGCCGGCGTGATGAATCTGATCTACCTCGGCGATATCCACAAGAAGCCCGACCTGACGCCCGAGTTTTACGACCGGCTGTTCAAGGGCGGGCGCGCCTTTCAGGGGCGGATGACGGCCTGCCAGGCAATGGGCGATCCCTACACCGAAATACGCGCCGAGCTTGCCGAAGCGGCGCAGGGCGGACGCCGTCTGGAGGGTGCGCCGGCCTCGGCCTGAGCCCCGGCCCGGCCATGCGATGATCAGAGAGGCCGAGAAGGTCTACGACTGCCTGCACCGCGAGCGCTACCGCTATACGCTGGCATCTGCGGTTGACGAAGCCCTGCTCGGGCAATACGCCGACACGACGGCGTTCCGCGTCTCGGTCTACGATGCCCGGCACCTGCTGCCACAGGCCCGGGTGACCTTCCAGATCCAGCCGCAGGACGGCAGCTTTCTGATCAACGGCGCGCTCGGGCTCGATTACGTCACGATCACCTATCTGCGTGGCACGCGGATGGAGGCGACGCGAGCCGCGCAGGAAGCGATCCTGGCGCGCCTGCCGTGACCGGCGGCGCCGCGGCCTATCTCGACAACAATGCGACGACGGCGATGTCGCCGGGCGCCTACGAGCGCATGGTCGAGCTGATCCGCGGGCCGCCCGGCAACGCCGCCGCGTTGCACGGCCTCGGCACGGCGGCGCGGGATGCGCTCGAGGAGGCCCGCGCGTACTTTGTGCAGCACCTCGGCGGCGCGGGGCAGGTGCTGTTCACTTCCGGCGCCACCGAAGCCAATGCCTTGTGCCTGCTCGGCGCATTGCGGCATCCCGAAAACGGCTGCGAGCAGCTGGTCGTCAGCGAATTGGAGCACGCCTCGGTCCACGATTTCGCCGAGCTTGCGCTGGAATGGCCGGTCGCCGTGTGCCGGGCGCGGCCCGACGGAACCCCGGACCTCGACCACCTGCAAGACCTGCTGGCCGGGCAGCGATCGCTGGTCTCGATGATGCACGTCAACAATGAGACCGGCGTGATCTTTCCGGTGGCCGAGATCGCCGCGATCACCCATCGGCACGGCGGTCTGTTGCACGTCGACGCTGCCCAGTCGGTCGGCAAGATGCCGCTCGCCGAAGTCATCACGCATCCCGACGCGCTGACCCTGTCGGCCCACAAGTTCCACGGGCCGCTCGGGGTCGGCGCCATCGCGGTGCTGAACCCGCAGTTCCGCCTGGCCCCGGTATTGCCGGGGGGCGGCCAGGAGGGCGGCATCCGCAGCGGCACCGTCAACGTGCCGGCGATCGCCGCGGCGGCGGTGGCGCTCGACGAGGCGGCAGCCGCCCCGCCGCCCGGCCCGGCTCTGCGCGACCGGCTCGAAGCCTTTCTCATGGATCAGGTGCCGCATTGCCTGGTGGCGGGCCGTTCGGCGCCGCGCCTGTGGACCACCTCCTATGTCTGCTTTCCCGGCCTGTTGCAGGAAGATTTGATCGAGGCGCTGTCCTGCCGCGGCGTTCATGTCGGCACCGGCGCGGCTTGCACCTCGGCGCTTCATGAATCGCGGGTGTTGCGCAGCATGGGCATCCCGCCTCTGTACAACCAGGGCGGCATACGGATCAGCTTCGCCCTCCGCACCCCGGCCGCGGCGTTGGACCGGTTTATCGAAGCCTTCCCGGAGGCCTATGCGGCGGCCATGCGAAAGAGCCCTTATCAATGAGCGCGGTCGAGGCTGTTCTGCCGTCCCATCCGCCGGTATTTGACGAATTCGATATCGAGCCGGGCGATGTGGCGTATCTGCGGTCGCTCCAGGACACGGTAACGGCCGAGATCCAGGAGTGGATCGTCGCCCAGTGGCAGGCCGAGGTGGAGACACTACCCTGGTTCGAAGCGCTGTCGCTCGCGCCCGACCAGAATGCGGCGCTGGCGGAAACGATGGCTTCCTTTCTGGCGCGGCTGCTCTCGGGCGATCGCATTCATGAGCTGTACGGCGAGGTCGAGCAGGGCGCGCTCACCGCATTGCCGCTGGGGGTGCGCAATACCGACATCTTCCAGGCTTCGACCAAGCTCGAATCGGTGCTGACCGGGATCATCCTGCAATTGTTCCCGGATTCGGACCAGCAGACCGTGGCGCTGGTGACCTTGGCGAAATTCCTCAAGTCGCTGCTCTACGTCGTGATGGAGACATACCGGCGCGAAGCCGCCAACGAGATCGAACAGCGCAACCGGGAACTCGCCTCGGCATTGGAGCAACAGACCGCCACCGCCGAGGTCCTCCAGGTCATCAATTCCTCGCCCGGCGACCTCGCGCCCGTGTTCGACGCAATGCTCGAAAAGGCGGTGCGGCTTTGCGAGGCCCAAACGGGGCATCTGATGCGCTACGAGAATGGCGAATTCAGCCGCGCGGCGAGTCTCGGCGTGTCCGAGGACTTCGACAAGATCATGCCCCGCGACCAACCGCTGGCGGGTGTCGTGACCAAAGACTCCGTGCCCTTTCGCACGCTCGCAACCCGGTCGGCGGTTCATGTTCTAGATTTGCGCGAAGACGAGTCGTATCGCGCTGGCGCACCCGCCGAAGTCGCAGCGGTGGAAAAGGCGGGGATACGCACGGCTCTGCTCGTCCCGCTGCTCCGGGAAGGCGAGGTCATCGGCAATTTTGTCGTGCATCGCCTGGAGAAGCGGCCGTTTTCAGCCAAACAGATCGCGCTGCTGGAGAATTTCGCTGCGCAGGCGGTGATCGCGATGGAGAATGCCCGACTGCTCGACGAGATCCGTCAGCGCCAGGCCGAATTGCGAATCACCTTCGACAACATGGCGGACGGCGTCGTCATGTTCGACCAGGATCTGCGGCTGGCGGCGTGGAACCGCAATTTCCAGGAGATCATCGACCTGCCGGACGATTTTCTAGCCGTGCCGCAAACCTATGCCGGCTACATCCGCTATCTCGCCGGGCGCGGCGAGTTCGGCGAGGGCGCCGACCCCGAGGCCGAGTTGCGCCGCTACAGCGAAAATGCGGGACGCCACTACAGCTTCGAGCGCACGCGGCCCGACGGTCGGGTGATCGAGGTTCGCCATAACCCGGTGCCATCAGGCGGTTTTGTCTTGATCTACAGCGACATCACAGAGCGCAAGCGGAGCGAAGCCGAGATCCGCGCGGCGCGCGACGCGGCCGAAGAGGCGAGCCGCACG
>DATEQL010000894.1:0-3072 GCA_035272665.1 Allostellaceae bacterium | reverse complement strand
CCGCGCCTCGCAGCTCACGTAGCCGAACAGCGCATCGCTCTTCGCATCCCAACCGCGCATCCGACGTCCCCCACATCTCGTCACGCAGCGCGGATTATACCCCAACACCTGGACCAATAGAGCGACTTTTTCCGCATCCTGCTAGACCCCCAGACGAATAGGACGATACTCTTGAGCATCGCCATGCGCCACCTCCAGGCGGCTGGCGCCCAGCCGCCGACCAGGAACGATTACTTTCCCAGAAACGGTCGAATAGCGAAAGAGGTCCTCGCGAAAGGGGTCCTCAGGCCGTGCGGCTCGCTGGTGTTCCGTTGCTGTCGTTCACACGATTAAATCTATTGCACCCCGCCATCTGGCACTAGGACTGCGATTGGCAGCAGTCCCAGAACTGCCTCCGCACCCACGGCCTCACCGCGGCGCTCGACGATCTCTCCGCTGAGCAGATCGCGCCAACGCGTCCCGCGGCCCGCCTCCTGCGGCCAGGGGATCTCGGTTCCGGTCCAATCGGGATCAGCCTCGAGTCGCGCGGGAAAGCGCGCCGCGACGACTAATAGGCTGTCCTCCTCGTGGCTACGGGCAAAGGCGCAGACGTGGTCAGCCTTGGGCCCGGCGGCGATCAGCGGCTCATATCCTCCTTGCGCAAACAGCGTCGGCTGGTCACGACGGTGTCCCAGCAGGGTCGCGATGACGGCCAGTTTGACACGACCATCGCGCCAGTCTTCAAACATTTCGAGGATCGTCGTGCGGCGGTTTCGCTCCAATAACACCAAAGTCTGTTCGAGCAGTTCGATCCGGGTTTTGTAATCGACCGGCCGCCGGTTGTCGGGATCGACGAGGCTGAGATCCCACAGCTCCGCCCCTTGGTAGATGTCCGGCATTCCCGGCAAAGTCAACTTCAGGGCAGTCTGCACCAGGCTATTACGGACGCCGAGCCGCGCCACGCGCTCCTGAAACGGCAAGAAGGCGCTGTGGAAGGCGTTGGGTCGGGAAATGTCGAGCGCCTCGCGGACGAAGCCCAGCATTGCCTCCTCGTACTCTGTGTTCGGCGACGCCCATGTGGAGTGCAGCTTTGCCTCACGCATGGACTTTACCATTGCCCCTTCCATCCGCTCACAGAAGAGCCGCATTTTCTCTGGGTCGGGTTTCTCCACGCCCGTCAGCTCAACCGGCCAGGCGCCGAGCAGGAGTTGGTAGAAGAGGTATTCGTCGCTGCGGTCAGGCGGTGCGGTGCCCTCGACGTCGCCGCGGCGGGCGCGCAGAATGCGGCTCCATGCCTGGACCTGCCGAGCCCATTCTTCCGGCATCTCCGACAGCACGGCGAGCCGCGCGCGGGTATCTTCGCCGCGCTTGGTGTCATGAGTGGAGGTGCCCAGCATGGCGTGCGGCCAGCGCTCGGCGCGCTGGGCATTAGCCCTGTGGAACGCGGCCAATGTCACACCGAAATGGTCGGGATGGCCGCCCACTTCGTTCAGTGCGACGAAGCGGTTGTAGCGATAGAAGGCAGTGTCCTCCAGGCCCTTCGCCATGACCGGCCCGCTGTATTGCTGCACCCGCATCGCGAAGCGGACCACAGATTGCTGGCTGAAGCCGCTGCGCGGCTGGGCCACCAGGTCGGTGATCAGAAGCCGGTGCAGAAAATCGAAGACGCTCGGATCCAGATCCGCCTCGTTCCGCCGCGCGCGGGCCACTGCCCAGTCGATGTCGCGCCGGTCTGCGTCAGCCGGCGCGGCAGCGCCATCGACGTAAGTCCGGTATACCGGAAAGCAGGCAACAATCTCCTTCAGTCCCCGCTGCAGGATATTGCGCGTGAAATCGGCGGTTCGCGGGTTCTGCCTTGCGACCCGCGCCGCATCGCGGGCGAGGACATTGAGCTCGCTCACCATCTCGTTGAGCATAATACGGATCTTGCAGTCGCGCACGATCTCGTCAAAGGCGTGGTGCTCGCCGGTAAAAGCCGTATAGGCTTGTGTAAAGCCCTCCTCGCCGGACGGATCGACCAGCAAGCCGAGTAACAGATTGGCGAATTCGTAACCGGTCGTGCCCTCGATTGGCCAATCCTCCCGCAGCGCCTCGTGCCGGGCGAGGATCTTCTCAACGACGAGGTAAAAGGGGCTCGGCGCATGTTCACGCAGACGCAGGAGATAGCCTTTCGGGTCGAGCAGCCCGTCGACATGGTCGATGCGCAGGCCGTCCAGCACGCCCTCGCGCAGGAGCTCGAAAACGAGGTGGTGCGCTTGATCGAACAGCTCCGGCAGCTCCATGCGCAAGCCGGCGAGCTCGTTGATGTCGAAGAAGCGTCGGTAATTGATGTCGTCCGCGGCAACGCGGAAGTGGGCAGCGCGCCAGTGCTGATCCTGGATCAGTGAATCCAGCCTCCGCCAAGTCTCGAGGCGCCCCGGCTCGCCGTTGATCCGGTCAACCGCCTCCTGCACCGCTTGCCGCACATCACTGTGATGACACGCGAGGGCGCCGAGCTCGGCCTGTAGGTCCTTGGCGCGCTGGGCAATGCGCGGGCGCCATTCCGGCAGGCCCGAAAACGCGTCACCGAACCGCTCGAGCTCCGGGTGCTCGTCGCCGAGCACACGCTGGTAGTGCAGCGGGCAGATCGGCAGCTTGTGCGTATCGTGGGCCCACACGGCAAAGCCGCCGGTCTCCGGTTCGAAGCGGAGCGCGAGCTGGCCGGATTCCAGCACCGCCCCGTACTGGTCGCCGAGGAACGGCACCAGCAGTTTGTCATGCAGATAGCGCCTGTCCGGGTCCCAATCGATGTCGAACCAGCCCGCGTATTCTGATGCCGGGCCCCATTCCAGCACGTCGAGCCACCACGGATTATCGGCGCCGCCGACGCCTATGTGATTGGGTACGAAATCGAGCACCTGACCGAGACCGCTGTCGCGAAACGTCGTCACCATGTGACGGAACGCCGACTCGTCGCCGAGCTCCGGGTTGAGCTGGCCATGGTCTACTATGTCATACCCGTGGGTGCTGCCCGGCCGCGCCTTAAAGTAAGGCGAAGCATAGACGTGGCTGATGCCCACTCGCGCCAGATAGGGAGCGAGGGCTGCGGCCTCC
>DATEQL010000893.1:0-4250 GCA_035272665.1 Allostellaceae bacterium | reverse complement strand
CGAGACGTACGACGGCCAGGATGTCGCCGTCACGCGCGTAGTCCAAGAGCGCGGCCAAGCCCGTCCGGTCCATCGAGCGGCCGGAGCGGACATCGGTGAACACCTTGATGGCGCCGGCTTGGGTCAGGCGCATGGTCTGTCCAGCGACATCCTGATCGCCGGTGGAGACCCGTGCGTAGCCCAGGATGCCACCCATGCCGTCCCCCAACCGACCGTTCTGTGGACAGCGGCACCAGCGCCTGTCCAGCCGTCTGTCTTCCGTCCACAAAATACGTCCACCAAACGATCGCCGTCCACAATCATGATGGACGGTTCCGGGACGGAAGGAGAGACGTATGGCGCGCCGACAATTGCTCACCGACGAGGAGCGCCGGCTGCTGCTGGGTGTGCCTCGTGATCCGGATGCTCTGGCGCGGCACTACACCTTCACAAGATCCGACCAGGACCTTGTGGCGGGGCGGCGCGGTACCACCAACCGTCTTGGCTTTGCCGTGCAATTGGCATTGCTTCGGCATCCCGGCATGGCCCTGGCGCAGATGGATGAGCCAGTCGATGTCCTCGTGAACTGGCTGGCGGTACGGCTGGAGCTCCCCGCCGCGGTGTTCGCCGAGTATGCCGGTCGGCCGCAGACGATGACCGACCACGCGCGCATCCTCGCTGCGACGCTTGGATTGCGGGCAGCGAGTGCTGCCGATCTGCCCTTCATGATCGAGGCCGCAGCGCAAGCCGCTTGGGGCACCGATCGAGGTCAACCGATTGTCGCCGGCGTTGTCGCTGCGCTTCGCGCTGAGAAGATCATTCTTCCTGCGCCGGCCGTGGTCGAGCGAGCTGCCATTGCTGGCCGGGCCCGCGCCCGCAAGCGTACCGCGGATGTCTTGCTTGCGGGCGTCTCGGGCGAGCAACTCGCCAAACTTGATCGCCTCCTTGCCGTCGATCCGACGACCGGAGCGACGCCACTCGCATGGCTGAGGAACACGCCGGTCTCGCCGAAGGCGGACAACATCCGTGAATTGCTCGACCGGCTGCGCTCTGTCCGTGCCATCGGCCTCCCTGCCGACGTTGCGGCACACGTTCACGAAGATCGCTTTCATCAACTCGTCCGGGAAGGGTGCATATCGGATGCCCACCAGATCAGTCGCTATGCGGCACACCGGCGGCGAGCGATCCTGGTGGCGACGTGTATCGATCTTGAGACAGGGCTCACCGACGCTGTACTCGACATGGCGGATAAGCTGATTGGCGGCCTGTTTGCTCGAGCAAGGAAGGCAAAGGAACGACGTTACGTAGCCAGCACAAGAGATGTCGGCCGTCTCATGCGCTTGTTCCATGACACGATTGCGGCACTCGATGAGGCGCGGAAGAGCAAACGAGACGGCTTCGCCGTTGTTGACGAGGCCGTTGGTTGGGCAAAGCTGCTTCGTGTTCAGGGCGAAGTGACCGAACTCGCCAATCTCGCCGATGAAGACCCATTGCACGGTGCTGCCGACCGCTACCTGACACTACGCAAGTTCGCCCCCGACCTGATTGAAGCGTTGGAATTCAAGGCAGTCCGGAGCAATGACCCGACGCTCTCGGCGCTTCGGCTGCTGCAGGATCTCAACCGCTCCGGCAAACGCGACATACCGGCGGATGCACCCATGCCATTCCGCAAGGATTGGAAGCGGCTGGTCTCCGAAGGAGGTCGGACAAACCGGCGGCTCTACGAAACCGCCGTGTTCGCCACGCTGCGAGACAAGTTGCGCTCCGGTGACGTCTGGGTCGAACGATCATCCAATTATCGCCGCTTCGACAGCTACCTGCTGCCGCCGGCGGCGGTACCTGCCATCGCGGCTGAAATGGGCTTGCCAGCAACAGCCGATGAATGGCTCGCAGCACGCGGCGCCGAACTCGACCGTCGGCTGAAAGGGTTCGCCCGGCGACTGCGGCGCGGTGAACTCGAAGGGGTCGAATTGCGTGACGGGCGCCTACATGTCTCCCCGGTGAAGGCGGCGACGCCACCGGAGGCTGACGCGCTGGCCGACCGGATCGACGCGATGTTGCCGCGCACCCGCATTACCGAAGTGATGCACGAAGTCAGTCGCGCGACGGGTTTCGCCGCCGCATTCACCAACCTGCGTACCGGCGAGCGCTGCGACAACGAGAACGCCTTGCTCGCAACCATCCTGGCCGACGCTTCCAACCTGGGTCTGACGCGCATGGCTGCGGCCAGTCAGGGCGTCACCCGTGATCAACTGATATGGACCGCCGACGCCTATATCCGCCCGGAAACCTACAAGGCGGCACTCGCCAGGATCATCAATGCGCACCACGCCTTGCCGATCGCGGCCATATGGGGTGACGGGTCAACCTCGTCGTCCGACGGGCAGTTCTTCCGCTCGGCCAAGCGGGGCGACGCAGCCGGCGAGATCAACGCGCGCTACGGCCACGATCCTGGCCTCAGCTTCTACACTCATCTCTCCGATCAACACGGCCCCTACCATATCAAGGTGATGTCGGCGACGAGTCACGAAGCGCCGTACGTGCTCGATGGCCTGGTGCATCACGGTACGCAGCTGAACATTGGCACCCACTATACCGATACCGGGGGCGCGTCGGATCACGTCTTCATTCTCTGCCCCATGCTTGGGTTCCGCTACTGCCCACGGCTGCGCGACCTGCCGGATCGGAAGCTGGCCTGCATCGAGCCGGCGTCAAACTACAAGGACCTGCAACCGCTGCTGGGACAACGGGTCAAGGCCGACGTCGTCCGCGAGCATTGGGACGAGGCGATCCGCCTGTTCGCGTCGCTGAAGGCCGGCACTGTGGCGCCGTCCACCATGCTGAAGAAGCTCGCGGCTTACCGCCGACAAAACCAACTCGACGTGGCGCTACAAGAACTGGGACGGATCGAGCGCACACTGTTCATGCTCGATTGGTTGGAAAGCCCGGAACTGCGCCGGCGCTGCCACGCCGGGCTGAACAAGAGCGAACAGCGCCACTTCCTTGCCCAAGTCATCTGCACCTTCAAGCAGGGCCGCATCGCCGACCGCGGCATGGAGGCGCAGCAATTCCGAGCCTCGGGGCTGAACCTGGTGATCGCCGCCATCGTCTATTGGAATTCGACCTACATCGCCGATGCCGTGGCGCACCTGCGCGCCACCGGCGAGGTCGTACCTGCGGCGTTGCTCGCCCATACGACACCGCTGAGCTGGGAGCATATCGGCCTATCGGGCGATTTCCTCTGGGACCGCGCTGCCGCCACCGCTGCCAGCCGGCGCCCTCTCAACCTCGGTCACGCCAAGGCCGCCGCGTGATCAGCCGCGTTCTCCGTCCGTTCGACCTTAGCGTTGTTTATCTAACAACCGACGCTATGCCCTCATGTTCGACCGTTCCGGCGATCCGCGCCCGCCGGCCAAAGCGCGGTCGCTGCGATTCCGCAAACGCTTCGTGCAGGGCGGCTGAATCCTTCCGCAGCCAGCCCACGCGCACGGACGTAACGCGCTTGCCCTGCTTTACCGGGGTGACGACATAGAAGGGGCAGAAAACCACGCTAAGCGGACAGATCAAGAACATCGGTGTGTGTCGAGCTGGAAGGCGCCGTGAGCGGCCGGAAGCCCTCGCCGTCGAGTTTCGACGGCTCTGTCCAGATATAGTCGCCGGTGAGGTTGATGTGCTGCCAGCCCAGCGGCGCCAGGTAGGGCGTCAGCTCGTTCGGAATCTTCTCCCCTCGGGCCCGCAAGTGGCGGATAGCGCGCTCCATGTAGGCCGTGTTCCATAGGACAATGGCGGCGACGACGAGATTGAGGCCGCCAGCTCGATGCTGCTGGCTTTCGAGGGTTCGATCGCGCAATCGGCCGAGGCGATGGAAGCACACGGCCCGAGCGAGGGCATTGCGGGACTCGCCCTTGTTCAACTCTGCGGTCGCCTGCCGACGCAGCGCCGGATCGTCCAGCCAGTCGAGGGTGAAGAGGGTGCGTTCGATCCGCCCGACTTCGCGCAGCGCCAGCGCGAGCCCGTTCTGCCGAGGATAAGAACCGAGCCGCCGCAACATCAAGGATGCTGGCACAGTGCCGAGTCGCACCGAGGTGGCCAAGCGCAATAGATCGTCCCAGTAGGTCGTGATCAGCGCCTCATCGATCTTTCCAGCGATGAAGGGGTTGAGCGTTGGCCAAGTGGTAGCTGGACCGAAGGTATGAAGCCGCCGATCGTCCAAGCTGGGAATACGCGGCGCGAACCGAAATCCCAGCAAGTGGCAAAGCGCGAAGACATGG
>DATEQL010000892.1:0-5048 GCA_035272665.1 Allostellaceae bacterium | reverse complement strand
CGACTTCCGGCCGCTGCGCGTGCTCGATCAGCGCGTCGAGCCACCCCGGATCGATGATCTCGACATCGTCGTTCAGAAACAGCAGCAATTGTCCTTCGGCTGCCGCGGCACCTCGGTTGTTGAAGTATGACCAGTTGAATGGGTCCGCGATCTCGACGACCCGATCGGCGTTGGCGCGCAGCCAACTTTTCGACTGGTGATCCGCCAAGGGAATGTTGTCGACACAGATGATTTCGAAATTTCGATACGCCGTTGTCTTGCGCAAGGTGTCGATGCAGGTCCTGATCAGGCCTCTCGACGCACAGGTCGGAATGATGATCGAGACCAAATCTTGTCCGCTGACCCGACGTTTCACCCGGTAGGTTCCCGGTCGGCCGCCTACGATGATCTCGCCATCAATCCCGCGTCGTTCGATCGCTCGCGCGAGGGATCGCTTCATTCCCGCTTGGCTGTCGAGGCGGCTTGCCGCACTTCGGCAAAGAACCGATGGGATGTGCCGAATCCCGCGACTCTGTTCAGTGCATCGCGACACAATATCGTATTCACCGAGATTCAAAAGATCAGCCACGGTGGCTTCCGAGCGCTCGAGAAGTTCCCGGCTCGCGCACCAGAACCGGCCGATATAGTTCGTCGACAGCAGCAGATCAGGCGACCATTGGGGCTTGAAGAACTCCTCGACCGTACCGGTCGCCGGGTTGACACACAGCTCGTCACTGTAGAAAAAGTCGCAGTCCCGGTGGATTCCGCTGGTTACCGACAATTCGAGCATCGCATCGCAACTCAGCTCGTCCCCAGCGGCGAGAATCCCAAGAAACACCGGTCGCTCGCCCGCTCGGGCCAACCCGGTAAGGTGACCAAGGCGGTCCCTGCGTCTGAGGGGAAGGACATCGACGCGCTCGCGAAGATCGTCCAGACCTTCAAGCACCCGAGCTGCCAGCTGCTGCCAGTCATCGCGCTTCAGCAGGCGATCGCGCAGTGTCCGTACGTCATCGCAGCCGTCGACAAGGCGATCGCGAAGCGCGACCTCCGAGTCGTCGCCAATAAGCGCGAGGTGCCAATCGGGATAGCCCTGCCTGCACACCGAGATGAGCGTCGCGCGGGCGCGTTCGATGGCCTGCTCCCCGTCATCGACGACGACCAGCACGAGGAACATCGGATGCCAGTCAAGTCCGGCCAATATGTCGAAATACAAGTCGACCTCGGCTTGGCTGATCTTCCGTCGGAACATGCCCGGGCGGCCCCCGTCCCCATCAGGCCGGTGATTGTTACGAGGCGGAGGGGAAACTGATGGTCTCCACGGAAATCGAATCCAGCTTCAGTGCGTTGAGCGCGGGCGTCTTGTACCCGCGTACCTCGAACTCCGTCAGGGTCTTGGTGATTGCCAGACAGACAGGATCGAGAAAATTGTCGATGGCTAGCTCTTTTAGGACCACGGTGCCTTTCTGGTAGGCAAAATCAACTTTCAGTTCGCCGTCGAGCTGCCCGCTGAACGCGAAAAGATACACTCCGGGCGCCAATGTCGAATACGGCCCATAAAAGATCAAATCCCTCGCGACCGAGCCGTGTTCTGCAGCATTAAACACTATGGAATCACCATGACGCAGCATGTTTCTTCCATCGACAACGTAATCTTCCGGGCAACGTAACTCGATCGAAGAGATAGTGAAGAACGAGTGCTCAACCTTCAAGATTTTTCCCTCTATAGTCGGCACGAGTGAGGCGGACGGGTTACAGGGTATGCTCGGTGCAGAGGTTGAGTGGCAAGACGGTGGCTCCGTTCTCGACGGGAACTTGGCTAAAGCGACCTCGGCGAGCGCTTCCGCCGGGCAGAAGACAGCACCCGCATCCCCAATGTTCGCACTGCTTTGCCCTATATCAGCGTCGATGATCACCTGTCCAGCCCGGGTAATGCGTCGTTTTGAGATTGCCTGCGCCGTGCTGTCGACCGAGGGGGGGCCACCCGCACTTTTCGCCAATATGGGCCGGCCAGCCATCTCGGACGCGAAGCGCACCTCTCTTGCGATAATCATGAATTTGCCATAATCACATAGCATACTTCCGGTGATGGTGGCTCCTGGAACGGACCGTGATGGCTGATGGGCCTTCAACAAAACCGCCGGGGCTCGGCTCACGAGGGGCGGCCATTCGAAAAGGGTCCGGTCAGGCGAATCCCATCGGCCGGCTGGCCCGATGATCATTTCAACTAATAGGCGAGATTTTGCTGCAGATTTGCTGCAGGTGCAGTGACGGCCAATCGCCGACACAACTCACCCGAGAAACGAGCCGGAGCCGCTCCTTGCCGTCCCCCGGCTGCTAGGCGCGAATCTAATCCACGCAGTCCGCTGACTCGTGAAGCCGCGGCTCAAGGTTTTCGGCCGGCCACATGCTTAATTCTTCAAGATGCTTTTCTTTTTCGAGGGCTTGCCATAAAATATCTTAATTCTCAGCGCGGTTGGGGTGACAGGGAGCTTCATGCAAGTAACGGAAACCGAGATTGTTGATATCAAGCTGCTTAAACCGGTTCGCCATACTGATTCGCGCGGGTTTTTTTCTGAAGTGTTCAAAGAAAATGCGCTGCGAGAACATGGAGTTGACGTACACTTCGTACAGGACAATCATTCTTTGTCGGCGAGCAAAGGAGTGGTTCGCGGCCTCCACTTCCAGATTCCGCCGCGTGCCCAGGCCAAGCTGCTGCGCGTGACGGCGGGTTCGATCTTCGATGCCGCGGTCGATATCCGCTGGGGTTCCCCGAGCTTTGGCCGTCATGTCGCGGCGGTGCTCAGCGCCTCCGACTGGAACCAGATCTTCATACCGGAAGGGTTCGCTCACGGCTATTGCACGCTCGAGCCCGATACGGAGGTGATCTACAAGGTCAGCTCCTATTATTCGCCCGAACACGATCGCGGCCTGTTATGGAGCGATCCCGCTCTCGGCATCGCCTGGCCGATATCGGGCGAGGAAGCGCTTCTCTCCGACAAGGATCGGACACACCCGGTCCTGTCTCGTCTGCCGCACTATTTTCGGTATGAGCCACCGAGCCATCCCCAAGGGTAGCGCCGATGAAAGGAATTATTCTCGCCGGCGGCTCCGGCACGCGGCTCTATCCGGTCACCTTGGCGGTCAGCAAGCAGCTCCTGCCGGTCTACGACAAGCCGATGATCTATTACCCGCTAACGACCCTGATGCTGGCCGGCGTTCGCGACATCCTCGTCATCACGACGCCGGCCGATCGCCCCCGGTTCGAGGCACTGCTCAAGGATGGCCGCCAATGGGGCCTGTCGCTCGCCTATGCCGAGCAGCCGCGGCCCGACGGGCTCGCGCAGGCCTTTCTGATCGGCCGGAACTTCATCGCCGGCGACCATGTCGCGCTGGTGCTCGGCGACAACATCTTCTATGGCGACGGCCTGCGAGCTATCCTTGAGCGGGCGGCGCAGCCGCGTCCCGGCGCCACTGTCTTCGGTTACCAGGTCCGCAGCCCCGAAGCCTATGGCGTGGTCGAGTTCGACGCCTCCGGCAAAGCGATCTCGATCGAGGAGAAGCCGCGCCAGGCGCGCTCGCCTTGGGCGGTGACGGGACTCTATGTTTACGATGAGGGGGTTGCCGAGATCGCCGCCACGCTCAAACCCTCGGCGCGCGGCGAGCTCGAGATCACCGATCTCAACAATATCTATCTCGAGCGCGGGCTGCTGACGGTCGTGAGGCTGGGGCGCGGCTGCGCTTGGTTCGATACCGGGACCCACGAATCCCTGCTCGAGGCAGCCGAGTTCGTGCGCACGATCGAGATGCGCCAGGGTCTCAAGATCGCCTGCGTCGAGGAGGTCGCCTATCACATGGGCTATATCGACCGCGAGCGTCTCCTCGCTCTCGCCCGGCATTTGGGCAAAGGCGAGTATGCCCGATACCTCGAAAGGCTGCCGGGGTATGAATAGCGATCGTCGCCAATTTCACTCCGGCACGCCCTCGACGCGGAAGATCTCCTCGAGCTGAGGGCTCATCGGCAGATCGAGGGTCTCGCCGGTGGGCAGGCGCTGCTGGAACCATTTGTTGTAGAGCTGCACGATCTCGCGACTCTGCGCGAGCCGGCGGAAGGTGCGGTCGACGACGGCGGCGAAGTCGGGGTCGTCCTTGCGGTACATCAGTCCGTAGGGGTCATAGGAGAGATAGTCGCCGACAACATGATACCGGTCGCCGGACCGGGTCGTAGCCACCAGGCCGTAGAGCAGCACGTCGTCGGTGGCAAAGGCGTCCGCCTTGCCTTCGCTGAGTATGGCGAAAGATTGGTCATGGTCCTTGCCGACTACGAACTTGATCCCGAGCTTCTGCTTTTCCGAGATGGTCTGCACCGCCGCCTCGTTGGTGGTGCCCGCGGTCACCGCGACCGTCTTGTCGCGCAGATCACGGTAGGAGGTGATACCGGAGGCGCGGGGCACCAGGAGCTTGGTGCCGGCGATGAAGAAAATCGGTGAGAAGGCGACCTCCTTCTGGCGCGCGAAATTCGCCGTCGTCGAGCCACATTCGAGATCGATCTCACCGGCACGCACGGCGGGAAGCCGCGTCTCCGCAGTCACCTTACGGTATTTGACGGTGATTTCGAGGCCTTCGAGCTCCTGCGAGATGTCGTCGACCACCGCGTTGCACAGATCGATCGAATAGCCGATCGGGTCGCCGGCCTTGTTGACATAAGAGAACGGGATCGAGCTCCCGCGATACCCGAGGGTCACTGTTTTGCTGTCTTTGATCTTCTTCAGGGTCCCGGTCAGCTCCTGCGCGCGTGCGTCAGGAACCGCGAGCAGCGGAGCAATCAGCGCAACGGCGAGCAGCAGGGAGCGCGGCATCAGGCCGCCTGCGCCTCCGCCGGGATGCCGATCGTCTCCGCCGTCTCGCCCTCCCAGCGACCGATGACCGCCGTCGCCAGGCTGTTGCCGATCACATTGGTCGCGGTGCGGCCCATGTCGAGGAACTGGTCGATGCCGATGATCAACAGCAGCCCCGCTTCGGGCAGGTTGAAGGTCACCAGGGTCGCCGCGATCACGACGAGCGAGGCGCGC
>DATEQL010000891.1:0-4146 GCA_035272665.1 Allostellaceae bacterium | reverse complement strand
CAAGAAAGTGACCGGGCAGGCGGCCGTCCTGCGCTCTGGCGAGCGTCGGCCGGCGAATGTCGGGGACATGCTGCTCGTCAAGGATGTCATCGAAACGGGTCCGGACGGCGCGATCGGCATTACCTTCATCGATAACACGGTCTTTTCTGCGGGTCCGAGCAGCCAGATCGCGCTCGACGAATTCCAGTTCGATTCGAACGACTTCCGCGGCGCGATGCTGGCCGATATGCGGCAGGGAACCCTGGCGGTCGTCTCCGGCGACATCGCGCGCAGTACCCCCGGAGCGATGAAGGTCAAGACGCCGACCGCAATCCTGGGAGTGCGTGGCACGACCTTTGTGGTTCAAGTCTATGGCGACCACTGATGAAGCGGCGGGCAATCCTGGCACTCGCCTCAATGGTCCTCCTCGCGGGTTGTCCCCGGCAAGCTCTGTTCGTGGTGCTGCCCAATGCTGAAGGCAGCAGCGTAGGGGCGATCACTGTGGACGACGGCAAGACGGTTACGACCCTCGACCAGCCGTTTGCGACCGCCGAATCGCGCGCCGGCAACACTGCGCCGACTGCAGAAACTCGGCAAAATATCAGCACGATCTTCCGGAGCGCGATCGCGGCGCAGCCGATCCTGCCGCATCACTTCCGCCTCTACTTCATTCTCGGGAGCGACGAGTTGACCCCCGAATCCAAGGTCGCCTATCGCGCTGTGTTCGATGATGTCAAGCAACGACCGGTTTACGAAATCGAGGTGATTGGCTTCACCGACACGCTCGGCGACCTGCGCTACAACCAAGCGCTGTCGCTCGCTCGCGCGACAGCGATCCGCGACGCGCTGGTTCGCGACGGGCTCGATCGGAACGCGATCTCGATCGCCGGCCGTGGCAAGCGCGACCTGCTCGTGCCGACTGCCGATCAAACCCCCGAGCCCCGCAATCGCCGCGTCGAAATCACGGTCAGGTAGCGACGCCGCCCACCCGCCGCAGCGCCAGGAGGGTCATGTCGTCCGCTTGCTCGGCACCGCCGACAAAGCGGCTGACATCGTCGATTACCGCCACAACGACACCGTGAGCATCGACGACCGGCGCCTTCCCGAGCGCTGTGGTCAGCCGTTCCGAGGAATAGAGCGTGTGGTTGGCGTTCTCCGCTTCGGTGACCCCGTCAGTGTAGAGCAGCAAGACCTCGCCCGGCTCGATCCGGTCGTGATCGATCGGAAAGTGGAAGTCGTCGACCGCACCGAGCGGCGGACCACCTTCGGTGATGAGCTGCCGCAAGCCGGTCCCGCCGCCGAGAACGAAGGGCGCGTCGTGGCCGGCACTGGCAAAATCGACCTCTCCAGAGCCGAGGTCCAGAATTCCAGCGAAGGCGGTCACGAAAACGCCGCCCTCGCTCTGCAGCTCAGCACTCGCCGCCGCCGTCTTCCGGTTAGCCTCGGCGAGGATGCGGTCGAGCGCCGGCCCAAATGTCAGCACGGCGTCGCGGACGACCTCTTTGGTCACTGCCATCAACAGTGCTGCCGCAATGCCCTTGCCCGCCACATCGGCGATCAGAAAGAACAGGCGGTTGCTTCCTCCGATCAGCAGGTAGTCGTAGAGGTCGCCCCCGACCATTCGCGCCGGCTCGATACGGGCGTAGACATCGATGTCGGGACGATCGGGAAAAGCAGGAAAGCGCCGCGGTAGGAGCCCCATCTGGATCGCCTGCGCCGCGGCAAGCTCGCCCTCGACCCGCTGCTTCGCCTCGCGCTCGCGAACGAGTTCCGCCTGCGCGGCGCGAAGGTTACCGACAAGCATTACACCCAATGCGCCGAGCAAGGTCAGCGCCGGAAAGGTGCTGTCGAAGAGGCGATCGGCAAAGCGGAAGAGCGCGAGTTCGACGCCGAAAAGAGCCGCCGCGATCGCCACGGCGATACCGATCGCGCGCACCGGCCTTGCGTAAGGTAGCAGCCAGATGACCGCGAGCCCGGCCCCGAGCGCCGCAGCGAGCTCGAACCAATCGAGAAATGGTGGGCGACGGAGCAGGTCGCCCAGCAGGATCGATTCGATCAGCTGGGCATGGAGGTCGACCGCGCGGACGAGACCGAGGGGCGTTTCCCGGAGCCCGGCGATGCCGACGCCGGCAACCCCGAGCAATACCACTTGCCCCCGCAGTTCGGCTGGATCGAACGCCGGATCGAGGACGTCCGAGGCCGAGATGTACCGTGCCAGCGACGGTGCGAAGTGGAGGATCGCGCGGCCCCGCCTGTCTGTCGGGATGGTGGTGCCGCCGATCCTGATGTCTTCGATCCCGAGCGGGCCGGTATCGATCACGATCGCGCGTGCGTCGCCGCCGACACGCACGACCTCGAGCGCAAAACTCGGGACGATCGTTTGTTGATAGGCCACAGCGAGAGCGAGCCGCCGGACAACGCCGTCGGCATCCGGCTCGACCGCGATTTCCCCGGCGGCCACCGCAGCGGCCCGGATATCGGGCTGGCTTTCCACCAGGGATTTGTAGCTCTTCAGGAACGGCGTCGGATCCTCTCCCGCCTGGCGGATCGGGGCCAAGTGAACCGGGCCTGAAGACCGTGCCACCTCTTCCCGGCTGGGGGCGAGCGCGAGCACCGTCGGGACCGCTGCCATCGCCTCGGCGAGGTCGCGCTCGCTCGGCGGCAGCTTCGCCAACGCGTCCGTCAAGGCTGGAGGCAGGCCGGGCAGTTCTCGCGCGATCTCGGTCGGCGAAAGGCGATCTGGCTCGGCAAAGACAATGTCGATGCCGACGACGCGCGGGTTCCCTTGGGCAATGCGGCGGACGAGCTCGGCCACCAAATGCCACGGCCACGGCCACTGCCCGTATTGGGCGAGGCTCTTCTCGTCGATGTCGACGATCGCCACTCGTGCCGAATCACTGGCGCGCGGCCACACTTTTTCTACCAAGTCGAAGCCGCGCACGCGCAATTCGGTGACGATGCCCGGGTCGATGACCCGCAGCACCAAAGCGCCTGCGACCAGTACCAGTGCCGCCGCGCGGCCCGGACCGCGCAACAGAGAGACGCCCAAGCCCACAGCGGGATCGCGCGTCACAACTCCAATTCTAGCCCGTCATATGCCGAGATCACCTCGACCCTGTGGCCGGACCGGCTGATCTCCTCGAAGCGGACGGTCTCGGCGACGACCTCCTCGATCATACGGTCGTCATAGGCCGGCTCGTGGTGAAACAGGACGAGGCGTTTGACCCGAGCGGCATGCGCCAGCTCGACCGCGACGACATTGCTCGAGTGACCCCAATCTTCCTTGATCGAGATTGCGTCGGCAAGCGAGTACATCGCATCGAAGATCAGCACATCGGCGTTCCGGTAGAACGCGACGAATGGATAGGATTCGTCGAGACTGGAATATTTATGCTCGCAATCGGTCGAATAGACGATCGACTTCCCACCCCGAGAAAAGCGGTAGCCGTAGGAATGGCCGGTGTGGAATTGCCTTATCGAGCTTACGGAGAGACCGGCGATCTCGTAGGTGCGGTCGGGCTCGAGCGTGACGAAATCGATGGTCGAGGCGAGCTCGCGAAAATCGACGGGAAACCACGGGGCAGAATTCTGGGTGTGCAGCGCCTCGCTCAGCACATCATGGCAGCCGTAAATGCAAATGCGGTTGCCGGGGATATAAGCGGGCGAAAAAAACGGAAACCCCATAATGTGGTCCCAGTGGGGGTGTGACAAAAACACATTGAAGCAGTGCTTGCGTCCGGGGCCATATTCCCGCAGCACGTGGTTGCCGAATTCGCGCACGCCGGTACCGAGGTCGCAGATCACGTATTCGTCGCTGCCGGCAATGATCTCCACACAACTGGTATTGCCGCCGAAAGTGCCGCGCACCGAAAATGGCAGCCTGTTGTCGATGAAGGTATCGATCGCCTGCTCCGTCTCGAGCGCGTGCCCGCGAGCGGCGAGCAGCGCATCGCGGATCTTGGCGCGGACCGCCCGCTCCCGCAGTGGTGCCGGCAGCGAGCCGCGGGTGCCCCAAAAGCGGACACGCAACGGTCCAGCCGGGTCGGCCTCGGCATGGGGAACCGCCGCGTCGGGTCGCGGCGGGGCCTGCCAGGCGGTGCTCGCTTCCTCGACGGTGGCGAAGACCGGGACGACATGCGAGAACCGGCTGATCGCGAAGATCTCGCG
>DATEQL010000890.1:0-8894 GCA_035272665.1 Allostellaceae bacterium | reverse complement strand
GCTGCGCACGACTTATCAGCCGGCGAACGTGGTGATTTCACTGCTGCGCCGGGCGGCGCGCGGCCGGGACGAGGTCTACTATCCAAAGGTCGCGGACGAGCCCTTGCACGACGCGCTCCTCGCGCACCGGCAAGGGCTCCTAGCGGCGGCGCCGGATGCCGCGGTGCTCGAACGCAATCTTGCCGAAGTGAAGCGCTTCTCCGCCGAATTCGCGACGGGGGCGACGGAGCTGGTGTTTTTCGAGATGCCGATCGACCCGACGCTCGAGCAAAGCCCCGCCGTCGTCGCAGTGCGCCGCGCGGCGCATGCCGCCTTCCCCCGGGGCGCGGCTTGCTGGAATGACGATAAGGCGCCGCCGGGGTTGGCCGCGACCGATGGCATCCACCTCGACAGCGATACCGCTGCCGGCTTTTGGGCCAAATTGGCCAAGACGGCGTGCGACCGGCCACAGCCCGAATAAACAAATCGCTCCCCCGAAGGCTACGTTGCCGGCATCGACGAATGGCTGAAATGGGGCATCAAGAGTGGTTCCCGTCGCGAAGGCTGAACGGCCGCAGTGGGGTCGAAGGCGGACCTTGAACAGAGGCACGAGGTGCCGGTCGCCGGCGGCGGCCCGTTTTCCGGGCCGCGCGGGACCGGCAGCTTCCGAGGACGTCTTCCTGCCGGAGCGGCGGACAATGCCGCACGCCGGTATCCCGCTCGACGGCCAGTGGGAGCGCTGGCCGGGGGTCACCTACGCCTTACCGGTGCAGTGCTGGCTCGGACCCCATCACAGCGCCGTCATTACCGGCATCGCGCGGGCCGGCATCGACGTGCTGACGAGCTCGCCGGCGGGAAGACGCCGCGCGGCCGGGGGCCCGATCTGCTCTACGAGAACCCCCAGGTCCAGGATGCCGTCGGGCGGGCCGACGCGATCCTCAATACCGGGCGCGCCTATCACAGCGCCGTGACCGCTGAGCTCTGGAACAAAGTCGCTTCCGGCAAGGATACCACACTCGAGCAGCGTGCCAGCTGCGGGTTGGCCGCGGTCTACGCCGGCGACAACGCGCGCGGCGGTGGATCTGATGTACCGCCACGGCGGCACCACGTCGTTCCAGCGCAGCAGCCGCCTCATCGAGTGCTGGCGCGACTTGCATGTCGTCGACCACACGGTCACGATCGCGCTGGAGTGGCACCCGATCGGCGGGCGGGTGTATGTGGGGATGGACCTGGGCCCAGGTCTGCGCTAGCCAGCTGCCACGGCGCGGCGTCTTCGCCGACGCCAAGTTGATCATCGATGGAGAGAACGCCCATGTTCGACCTGGACCAGTTCATCGCCGATCTTCGTGCTGCCCTCGCCGAGCGCTCCCGGCAGGCCTTGAAAGAGGTCGTCGCCCGCGCCGTCTCCGACCCAGCCTCTCTCCTCCGCCAGATCGGCGAACCGGATAAGGCCGCGGTCCAGGTGCTGCACCAAGCCCCTGACCTCACTGTCCTCAACGTGGTCTGGGCGCCGAAACAAGTCACGCTGCCCCACGACCACCGTATGTCGGCTGTTATCGGCATGTATGGCGGTCGGGAGGACAACACGTTCTGGCGCCGTCTTTCGAACCCGACGAAATTCCAGATCGAGCCGGCCGGCGGTCAAGCCCTCGGCGCCGGCGACGTCACGATTCTCGGCCGCGACGTGATCCATTCCGTCGTCAACCCGCTGGCCAAGATCAGCGGCGCTATCCACGTTTATGATGGAGAACTCCTCACCGTCCAGCGCAGCATGTGGGACGCTGAAACGCTTGTGGAAATGCCCTACGACGTCGACGCCGTCGCAAGAGGAATGCCGTTGCAAGACGCAAGGTAGGGAAGTGGCGGTGCGCCGCCCCTGTCGTCGACGGATTTCCCGCTAATCCATTACCCCACCGGCGGATGCCAGGAGATTTCGCGGCTCCTGACCGATCGCTGAGGCTTTGCGAAGATGCCGAGGGATATCGGAGGAGGCGCTCGATGAATACATTGTCTCGACCGCTGCGCCACCACCAGGCGCTGGAGCGACTTTTCCATCCGGCCAGCATCGCGGTCATCGGCGCCTCGCCGCGGCCCGGCGCGTTCGGCGCGGCGGTCCTGCGCAATCTCGCTCGCTATGATGGCCGGGTCTATCCAGTCAACGCGCGGTATCCGCAGATCGGCGAGCTGGTTTGTTACCCGGGGATCGGCGCGGTGCGGGAGACGGTGGATTGCGCGCTGATCGCGACTGCCCGCGAGGCGGTCGAACCGATCGTCCGCGAATGCGTCGCTGCCGGGGTCGGGGGTGCGATCGTCTTTGCTTCGGGCTATGCCGAGACCGGCCTGGCGGAGCGCATCGCCGACCAAGCCCGCCTCGCTGCGATCGCGCAGGAGAGCGGCATGGCGCTCTTGGGGCCGAATACCGTCGGCATGGTCAATGCGCTGTGCGGGGCGGCAATCACCTTTATGGACATCACCCCGGTACCGTCGCCGGCGCGGCGGGCGATCGGCCTCGTCAGCCAATCGGGGGCGCTGGGCATGGCTTTGGCGCAGGCGGTGACGCGCGGTGTGGCGTTCAGCCATGTGCTGACCTCGGGCAATTCTTGCGACATCGACATGGCCGACTGCGTCGCCTATCTGGTCGACGATCCCGCCTGCGCCGTCATCGCCTGCCTGTTCGAAGGCATGAGCGAGCCCGAACGGCTGCTCGCCGCAGCGGAGCTAGCGTGGCAGGCCGACAAGCCGCTGGTCGTCTACAAAATGGCAACCGGCGAGGAGGGTGCGGCGGCCGCACTGTCGCACACCGGGTCGCTCGCCGGCTCCTATGCCGCCTACCGTGCCGCCTTCCGGCGGGCCGGTGTCGTCCTCGTCGAGGACTACGAATCGTTGATCCCAACCGCGTCGTTCTTCGCCAAAGCACCCAAGCCCACAGCGCCGGGTGTCGCGGTCGTCGCCGCCTCGGGCGGCTCTGCGATCATGGCCGCCGATCGCGCCGAGCAGCACGGCGTGCCGCTGCCGCAACCGAACCCCGGCGTACGGGCGATCCTTGAGGCGCGTATTCCCGAGTTCGGCGCGGCCCGCAACCCGTGCGACGTGACCGCCCAGGTCATCAACGACCCGAACTCTTTGATCGAATGCGTCGAGGCATTGCTCGGCGCACCGGAGTACGGCGCGCTGGCGATACCGGCGGTTTATTCTTCCGAAGCGGCGATACGGTTCATCCCGGTCTATGACGAGCTCGCCGGCCGCTACGGCAAGATCATCTGCAGCGCCTGGCAGAGCGAATGGCGCGATGGACCGGGTGTCAGGGAACGCGAGCAGGCCCGGAACATCGCCTTGTTTCCGACGATGAGCAGCTGCTTTGCCGCCCTTGCCGCCGCGAACTGGCGCGCCGCGCGCTGGGCGGAGGGCCGGCAACAACCAGGCAGGCTGGCATCGCCGGTCGCGAAAGATATGGCGGCGCGAATGATCGCCACCGCTGCGGCACCGACGCTGACGGAGCGCGAAGCCAAGGCGGCACTCTCGCCATACGGCATCCCTTGCGTCGAAGAGCGCCTCGCCGCCGACCGCGACGGTGCGATCGCGGCAGCTGAGGCGCTCGGTTTTCCGGTGGTGCTGAAGGCCCATTCGCCCGATTTGCTGCACAAGACCGAAGCCGGGGTGATCCGCCTCAACTTGCGCAACGCAGCGGAGGTCGGCGCCGCGCATGATGCGATCCTCGAGCGCATTGCGGCGCAGTCGCCGGTCCCGCGCCTCGACGGCGTGCTGGTCCAGAGAATGGTGGCGCAGGGGATCGAGATCGTCGTCGGCGGGCGTGTCGACCCGCAATTCGGCCCGCTGGTGGTCGTCGGGCTCGGCGGCGTTCTCGTCGAGGTGCTGAACGATACCGCACTGGCGCCGGCGCCGATCGGGCCGCAAGAGGCGGAGGTACTATTGCGCGAATTGCGCGCCTTCCGCCTGCTGCAAGGCTATCGTGGGCTGCCGGGGGTCGATCTGGCCCTTCTGTGCGAAATTGTCAGCCGCGCCTCCGAATTCATCGCCGACCAGTGCCAACTCGTCAGCGAATTCGACCTCAACCCGCTGATCTGCACCGGCAGCGATATCACCGCCGTCGATGCGCTGATCGTACGTGCGGTTCGGATGTGATTTTGCCTGCCAGCACCGGTGACCGGCGGACAGCGGGATTCCGGACCCACCGAACCGCATGTCAGGAGAGCCGGTCCCCGCGCGGCGCTGGGACCTCGTTGCATAAACGACCGAATATGCGGCGGACGGGCATTGGTGGATCAGAGCCGCTAATACTCCCTCGACCTGCTTGCGGGGAGAGGTTACTGGCTGCGAGGTCAAATTTATCACCGGCTCCACAAGTCGCGGCGATGACAACCAGGTAATAGCCTGACGATTGGCTGGCTCTAAGCCGGCCTGCTACGATGCGGCGTCATCTGCGTGAGGAGGGCAAGGGGCATGGACGATCGCGCGTTCGCATCCGCGACCGAGTTGTCAGACGAAATTCGCGACCGGCGCATCGGCTGCGTCGAATTACTCAACTTCTACCTGGCGCGCGCAGAACGGCATAATCCCATGCTGAACGCAATCGTTGTCTGGCAGGTCGACCAGGCGCAAGAACGCGCCCGTGCCGCCGATGCAGCCCTCGGGCGCGGCGAGCGCTGGGGACCACTGCACGGCATCCCGATGACGGTCAAGGAATCGTTCAACGTCGCGGGCCTTCCGACCACATTCGGCAATCCGCTATGGAAGGACAATATCGCCGCCGGCAACGCCTTCCTGGTCGATCGCCTGCTGCAGGCCGGCGCCGTTGTGTTCGGCAAGACCAACGTGCCTTACATGCTCGCCGACGCGCAGAGCTACAACGACATTTACGGCACCACCAACAATCCGTGGGATCCGACGCGCTCGCCTGGTGGCTCGTCGGGTGGCGAGGCGGCGACGCTCGCCGCCGGACTGTCGGCGCTCGGCGCCGGCAGCGACATCGCCGGGTCATTGCGCAACCCGGCCCATTACAGCGGCGTCTATGGCCACAAACCGACCTGGGGACTGATCTCGACGCGCGGCCACGCGCCGCCGGGCATCATGACGCCGACCGACATATCCGTGGTCGGCCCTATGGCGCGCCACGCCGAGGACCTCGATCTGGCGCTGCGCGCCCTTGCCGGACCCGACCGGCTTCAACAGGCGGCTTGGCGGGTCGACTTGCCACCGCCGCGCCGCCGCCGGCTCGGCGAGTTTCGCGTCGCCGTGTGGGCATCCTCTTCGCTATGCCGGATCGACACCAGCGTATCCGATCTCTTTGATCGCGCCATCGATGCCGTCGTACGCGCCGGAGCGACGGTCGACGATTCTGCGCGACCCGGAATAGAGGACGAGGAACAGCACCGTCTCTTCATGCTGCTGTTGCGCGCGGCGACGGCGTCACGCATGCTCGACGAGGATTTCGCCCGGCAGCAGGAGATCGCCGCAACGCTTGCCGAGGATGACATCAGCGACCGGGCTGCGGTCGCGCGCGGCGCGACAGTGCAGCACCGCGACTGGGGCAAGGCCAACGAGGCGCGTACAAAACTGCGATACACTTGGCACGAATTCTTCGAGCGCTTCGATGTATTGCTGACGCCGGTGGCGGCGACCGCCTCGTTCCCGCACGATCGCAGCCCCAATCGCGACGAGCGCACGGTCAACGTCAACGGCAAGTCGGCGCCCTATGCGGAGCAGTTGTTCTTCGCGGGGCTCGCCAGTCTGGCATATCTGCCGGCAACTGCAGCGCCGATCGGCTTGACTGGAGAGGGCTTGCCGGTGGGCCTGCAGATCATCGGGCCGGAGGGCGAGGACCCGACGACGATCGAGTTCGCCCGGCTTCTCGCGGCTGAGATCGGCGGCTTTTTGCCTCCGCCGGCATATGCGTGACACGGCGAGTGCATTGGACGGCTCTCCATCTGCCGGTGCGCAGGCACTGCAGATTCCGGGCGAATGGGATCGCGAGGCCGATATTGTCGTGATCGGCGCGGGAGCGACCGGACTTCCCGCCGCAATCGTTGCGCGGGAGGCCGGCGCCTCGGTGATCCTGGTCGAGGTTGAAAGGGATATCGGCGGTCACGCCATCATCAGCGGCGGGAATATTCCGCTCGGCGGCGGCACCAGCGTGCAGAAAAAACATGGCATAGAGGATTCCCCGGACCTGTTGTTCCGCGATCTGACGGACTGGTCGGTGGTCGGACCCAACGGCTTCCCCGATTACCGGTACAACGATCGCGAAATCATTCGCGCGTTTGCGGACAACAGCGCCGCCACCTTTGAATGGCTGCTCGCCCGGGGCGTCGTCTTTGTCGACAAGGCCCCCGATGCGCTTGGCGGCAACTCGGTCGGAAACTCGGTGCCGCGCGAGATGCACTGTGCTGTGATGGATTGGCCGATGGCGCATAACGGCGAGCCGGCCGATCCGGCGGTCCAAAGGATCCGTTCCTCCGGCAACGGTATGATGCGATCGCTCGAGGTCGCGGCAAGAAAAGCCGGTGTGCAGATCTTGCTCGAACACCGAATGACCCGGATCTGGCGGCAGACTCCAAATTCGGGGTCGGTGCTCGGGATCGCGGTCGACCACATGGGCGCCAAATTGAACATCCGCGCGCGCAAAGGCGTCATCATCGGCACCGGCGGCTCGACCGGCAATGTCAACTTCCGGCGCATGTTCGACCCGCGCCTGACCGAAGAATATTGCGGTCTCGCCGGCATGCCGTGGTCCGACCAGGATGCCAGAGGCGAGCTCGCGGCCATGGCGATCGGGGCGTCACTGTGGGGTTTTTACAATCAGACCGGCGAATTCGGTTCGAACGTGACCAAGCCCGGCTCGGTCGGATGTCAATACAATTACCGGCATCTCCAATGGATGCCGGGCAGTCCCGTATTCGATCGTGCTCGCGCGACGGGCCTTCGGGTGGCCAATTGGCAGGATCTCATCCTGGTCAACATGCTGGGCAAGCGCTTCTACGATGAGACCGGAGGACAATACATTGCCAACAACTACAACTCCCTCGATCCCTACGTCCAGGGCAGCTATCTCAATGCCAGAAACCTCACATGGAATCCCAATAATTTCTTGAATGCGGCACTCGCCGGAATCGACGACGGACACAATGGCGGCGGGCCGATTTGGGCCATTTTCGACAGCGACGCGGTGGCACGCGAGGAATGGACGCCAACGCCGCCCTATGTCGACATCGCCGCCGGCTTCTTCTTCGCCGCGAATAGGCTGGCCGACCTCGCCGAGAAGATCGTCATGAAATACCAGCGAGTGCCGATGCCGCCGACGAACCTGGAGGAAACCGTGGCGCGGTATAATTCCTTCGTCGACTCCGGCGTCGACGAGGACTTCGGCAAGCCCACGCCGATGTACAAGATCGCCAAGCCGCCGTTCTACGCCGCTTGGGCAACTCCGGTCGTGCACGACACTCGCGCCGGACTGCGCATCAATGCCAAGTGCCAGGTGATCGACCTGAACGGCGAGATCATCCCGGGCCTCTATTGCGGCGGCGAATCGGCTGGCGGCTTCAGCCAGCACGGCCTCGCCCGGGCCGCCTGTCAGGGCTACATCGCCGGCAACGCGGCCATCGGAGCGCCGCCTTTCGAGAGCGCCGTTTGACTATCCGGTGCGGATCGCGCGTCGTACTCCGCCACCAGCTCGCGGACGCGCGGGATCAGTTCCTCGCCATACTGAACAGCGTCCGGCCGAGGATCGTAGCCGCGGATCAAGAGGCTGGTGGCGCCGAGCTTATAGTATTCGAGCATCGCCTTTGCGACCGTTTCGGGGGTGCCGACCAAGGCCGTCGAATTCCCTTGAGCGCCGGTCGCGACGGCGAGCGATGTCCACAAGCATGTGTCGTGCACCTCGGCTTCTGCGGCGGCCTGCAGGAGCCGGTTGGAGCCGACATTCTGGCGCGTTGGTCGAGCAGCGTTGCCGCGATTGACAAGCACCCGGTCGAGGATGGCCCTGGCCCGATCCCAGGCTTCGCCCGCGGTTGCCGCCAGGATCGGGCGGGTTGAAAGGCTGAAGGTCGGGTTACGGCCGGAGAGTGTGGCTTCCTGGCGCACGCGATCCATGAACAGGGCCGTGTCCTTCAGCGGCTCGCCCCAAAGCATGAAGACATCGACATGCGGAGCCAGCGCCCGGATCGCTGCGTCGGAGCCGCCACCACCGTAGATCGGAATATGCGGCTGCTGCCGGCAGCGGATTTGCGAATAGGTCCCCCGGGTTCGGTAGAACTCGCCCTCGTGGTCGAACGGCGCCGGCTCGGTCCAGGTCCGGCGCAAGAGGGAGATGTACTCTCCGGAGCGGCGATAGCGGGCGTCATGATCGGTCCAGTCGCCGTCCTTGGCCTGATCGGCGTCGCTGCCGCCGGCAATAATGTGCACCGCCAGACGGCCACCGCTCAGCTGGTCCAGAGTCGCCAGCTTGCGGGCGGCGACCGGCGGCGCCACGAACCCCGGCCGATGCGCCAAAAGGAAACCGAGCCGCTCGGTCACCGATGCGGCGTGCGCTCCGACCAGGAACCCATCGGGCGCATCCGAGAAGTAGCCGATCAGCACGCGGTCGAAGCCGGCCCGCTCGTGAAGCTGCGCCGTCTCGACAATCACGTTGGCATCGAACGGCGGTCCGGACGGCCGGATCAGCTCCGACGAGACCCGCGGTGCGATCCAGCCGATCATCTCCACAGGCATGGCAACGCCTTCCTAAACCGAAATATCTCGCTAGCCTCTGCCCCGGATGGCCGCTGTCAAGCCGGCTGTTGGATCGCGTCTGGCAGCGTGTCGATCGGCCGCGGGGTGTATCTGGGGATGGACCCGGGCCCGCGTCTGCGCTAACCATCAGGGAAGGGAACGGTCGCCAGCCGGGCGGCCTGCCTGCAACC
>DATEQL010000889.1:0-2414 GCA_035272665.1 Allostellaceae bacterium | reverse complement strand
TTCGCCGACGCTGAGATCGACCATGATCTCGCCGGCAAGCCGCTCGAGCGCCTTACGCAGGTCTTCGAGCGCGAGGCCGTCGGGGACGCTGAGGCGAGCGGTCGCGCGAAACATCTCGGCGCCGGTGAACGGCTCGCTTTCCAGACCGCTCGCAAATTCCTCGATGTTGACGCCGAGGCGACCCAGCGCCTGGGTCACGTCACGCACGATGCCCGGCCGCTCGCGACCGAGGACCCCGAGGGTGACGAGCCGCACGGGTTTTTCCGCCTCGACCGACGCGCCGCGCTCGATGGTGACGCGCAGGCCGGCCGGTTCGAGATCGCGAAGCGACGCCTCCAGGGCTGCGAGGCTCTCATCCGAGACGCTGATGAGCACCACGCCGGCGAATTTGCCCGCGAGCCGCGCCGACCGGCTCTCGAGCCAGGTCGCGCCGCAGGCGGCGACTTTTTCCGAGATTGCGCTTACGAGTCCCGGCTTGTCGTCGCCGACGAAGGTCAGAACGAGTGGCGTCGTCATGGCGGGGCTCCTTGGCGCCGAGGCTACGGCATTCACATAAGTCGAATTCATGTTGTTCATCGAGTCCCTGGGGCCGCCGAGGTCTCCTTCTGCGCGAAGCGGCGGAAGGAAAATCCAAGCCTTAAGGAAGGAAAATCCAAGCTTTAGTCTCTTATCACCTGACTCGTGACGTTTGGTGCGCAGATTATGGTTCATGCGAGGGCCGGGATGATGACGCTCTGGGTGAGGCGGCAGAGTGCTGCTGCTGCGGCTCGGCCGATTCGGGTGAGGTAGTATCGATAGGTTCCGGCGGCGCGCTTGATTGCGCCGATGTCGCGCAGCCTGCGCAATTGCCTGGAGAGGCGTGCGGGGGAGAGTTGGCCGAGGAGCGGGCGGAGGTCTGCTCGGCGGATGCCGGCGATGTTGACCCTGGGGTTCTGCAAGGCGTTGAGCAGGGCGTTGTCGATCGGATCGAAGAAGTTGACGCCCTTGACGGTCTTGCCTTCGACCGAGCGCGGCTTGGTGAGCCGGTCGAGGGCACGGGCCCCGGCTGAGAAGTCGTCGAGTGCGGAGAGATGCTCCAGATAACGTCGGTTGCAGCCGAACAGGATCTCGCGCAGATCGATCAGGCTGTAGATGGTTTTCTTGACGGGGGCGAGGCCGCGCGTGGCTGGTCCCTGCCGATGTTCTACCTTTCGGTAGTGCTTGAAGGAGGACACGTCGTTGGTCGTGGTCTCGATGCGCAGGACGTAGCCGAACTTGTCGTACATCTTGATCGAGGAATTGCCGAAGCGATGCTTGATGCAGGCGCCTTCGATCCGGGTGGAGAACTGAGAGCCGATCTCCTGGGCCAGCTGCGGGGTGATCTGGCGGCCGAGAAAGGTGGCGATCTGCTCCGCCTTCACGCTCAGCACCGACTCCCGCGTGAGTTGCTCATACAGCGGCCCGAGCGTGGTGGCGGAGCGGAACACCAGATCGGTGGCATATTCCACCTGCATCAGGCTCCAGTGATAGGACTGCTCGAACACGTCCTGCACCGGGCAGCACAGCGCCGCATAGCGATCGAGCACAAGGTGCAGCCGGTCAGGCGACAAGCCATCCGCGAGCGCTTGCGCACGCGCCCAATCGTCGATGCGAACGAAAGCATTGTCGGCGGCGGTGAAGCCGATGCCTTGCGCCGCCAACTGCCGCGCCAGCCAGCTCTGGCCATTGCAGTAGAACTGCAGGCGAAACGGCGCCCAAGTCGGCGCCCGCAGGTAGACCAGGCCCAGCTCGCCATCTATAAAGTAGAAATAATAGTGAAGACACTTGCCGCTATCCGGGCGAACATAGGTTTTGTGCGTCTGCTTGTCGTGCCAGGGCTGATAGGCGTCGCACGCTTCCATGGCCGAGATGACGTGCACAAGACCCGGATGATCGCCGCGCGTTTCCAGCGCTTTGGCGACGACCGCTTCCTTGCGGACATGGCTCTTCGCGATATGCTCGATGGCGATCCCCGCTTCCGCCGCCAGAGAGACCGCCCGCTCGCGCACCTGATCGCGCAGCGTCATGGCAAACTTCGGGTAATCGAAGATGCGCATCTCATGCGCGTAGAGAAACCCCGTCATCCCGGCGGCGTAGCACACCGTGGGAAGCGTCCCGGTGATCACTACCCGGTCGTAACACGACAGCACACCGGCAATCCGATCATCGTAGCGGTCCACAAGCGCCCGCGTCATCGCACCCTCGACACCTCTCGCTTCGACCAGCGATATTACACCCCTCTTGGTTCCGGCTCCGCCGGCTTAGGGCACGATCGCGAGCCTTGCTACTCGCCTGCGGGGCCGACGATGACGAACGTGCGGTCGGAGCCGGTGGCCATCAGCCCGAGGCTCACTCCGCCCGGCTCGTGCTCTTCGGTCTTGCCGGCGATGTAGACG
>DATEQL010000888.1:0-2871 GCA_035272665.1 Allostellaceae bacterium | reverse complement strand
ATCCGCACGAGGCGCTGGGCTATCGCTGACCGCGCGAATTCAAGACAAAGATGGTGGAATGCGCGACCGAGGAAGCGGTCGGCGCTGTGCGTCGACCGCCTGAAGCCGTGGACCACCCTAAAGAACCAAGCCCTGTCCGGTTATTAAGGGGCAACTACAGAACGGCCCTGCGGCGGACATTTTTCTTGGCAGCCGATCCTGAAACCGGCGCGCGATACACGAAGGCGAACAATCCCCTTGAGTGATAGCTGCCAATCACATAGAAGAACTCGCCACGGTGCCTGAGTGTCTGACGAAAATAGCACGAATGTTTCCAATCTGTTACCGTCACCCCCGTGAAGGCGGGGGTCGAGTGCTTGCCCCTGGCATGAACAGGGGGCAACCGCTGAGCCCTGGTTCCTGGATTCCTGCTTTCGCGCAGGGGTGTCCGGGGAAAATTAAGCATAGGCGAGATTGAGTTGGTTGTGGGTAGGAGAACTCGGTCGCGGTGGGGGCAGGTCGATGGTGGTCACGGATCGACGTTCGAACAGGCGTGTTCGCACCAAGTCGGCAAAGCGCAGCGCCAGCAAGCTCGACCGGCTATTGCGCGCGGCAATGCGCAAAAGCAGGTAGGCGATCATGGCGGCGAAAATCTGCAGGCGAATGGCGTTTTCGGAACGGCCAAGAAAGCTGCGGATTTTGAGATGCTGTTTGATCCATCGAAACAGCAGCTCGATTTGCCAGCGTTTGCGGTAGAGCGCGGCGATCTCACCGGCTGGCCGCGCGATTTCATTGCTCAAGATAGTCAGCAGACGGCCGTCCTCGCGGCGCAGGATGATGCGACGCAAGAGGATCGGAAGACGGGCGCGTTGCTGCGAGGCGAGATCGACGATCCAGTCGCTTTCGATCCCGGCTTCCCGGCGGTCGCGCTCGCTGACCGGGCGCATCGCGAGGCGGCGCAGCGGGACATTGCTCTTTGGGCGGGTGACGAAGCAGCAGCCGGCTTCGTGCAACTGGCGCCACCAAGCGTAATCGACATAGGCCTTGTCGAAAACATAGGTGGCACCCGGCTCGATCGGTTGTCGGCGGCCGGCCACCACGTCGTTGACGGTCGCAGGAGTAATCTCCAGACGCACCGGCCGGTCGGCGTCCGGATCATAGACGACGTGAGCCTTCAGTCCCCGCGTTCGGCCGTTCCAATCGGCCCATTTATGCAGGCTTGTGAGCGGGATCGGCGTGGCATCGATCAACCGCAAAACCTCCGTGCCGTGACGCGGCAGAGAGCAGTCCGCCAGTTCGCTGAGCTCGGCAAAGGTCTCGGCAAATATCGCACTGGGCCGCCGCCGATTGGCATCCGACAAAGTCGAGCGGCGAATCGCTCCGCTCCCCAAGTGGTAATGGTGCGCCGCCTGTGCATTCCACACCGCCTGCACTTCGCGCAGGCTCGACAAGCCGCCGAGCTGAGCAGAGATCAGCGTCACCAGATGGTCCCAGGACGAGAACCCCTTGATGTATTTGTCCCCTTTGTGCCGTTCGACGATCGTTGCAAACCGCCGCCGTGGAAGCGCTTTCAGCAGATCACCGAGCACTGTATTTTGGTAGCGCACGCCAAGCTCTCCTTTCTGAGTCTCGTCAGCCAGAAGGATACCGCTAAACCTGGGCGGTGCTTGGCGTGCAGCTACTACCAATTGACTCATTCCCCGGACAGCCCTGCGCTTTCGCGGGAATGGCGAATGAACTACTGACACTCCGAGATTCATTTCTGGTCGTACATTGCGGGTCGGTCCATGGCTCTGGATGAAGACCTGGCTGAGCGCATGCGCGTCGCTCTCGCTGGAGCCGGTGCGGTGCGGGAAGTCAAGATGTTTGGCGGGCTGTGCTTTATGTTGAACGGCAACATGGTTGCCGGAACATCGAAGCGCGGCCTCATGGTCCGAGTCGGCAAAGAGCAACAGTCCAATGCACTGGCACAGCCCGGAGCAAAACGGATGGAGATGACAGGGCGGCCGATGGAAGGCTACCTCTTCGTCGATCCACCTCCGCGTGACGATCGATCGTTGCAGGAGTGGCTCATGCTCGCCGTAGCTTTCGTGAACACCCTCCCACCCAAGCTGTCGAAATCGAAGCCCCGACGAAAAAGCGCCTGATAGCCGGCACCCATAAGTTCATCGCTCATCCCCGGCTTGCGGCGGGGCTGGGCGGCGGGCATGCTCCGCGATAACACAGAATTCGGAGAAGACCTGATGAACGGCGCGGAAAGCCTGGTGCGTACCTTGGTCGGCGGCGGCGTCAATGTCTGCTTTGCCAATCCCGGAACCTCGGAGATGCATTTTGTCGCCGCGCTCGACCGGGTGGACGGCATGCGGTGTGTTCTCGGCCTCTTCGAAGGTGTCGTCACCGGCGCGGCCGACGGCTATGCCCGGATGACCGGAAACCCGGCCGCGACCCTCCTACATCTCGGTCCCGGCATGGCCAACTGGCTCGCCAACATCCACAACGCCAACAAGGCGTTGACGCCGATGGTTAACATCGTCGGCGACCACGCGACCTATCACCGGCGTTACGATGCGCCGCTGACCACCGACATCGAGACCGCCGCCAAACCGTTCTCGCGCTGGGTCAAAACATCGCCGGATGCCAAATCGGTGGCGGCCGATGGTGCGGCGGCAATCGCCGCGGCGCGCACGCCGCCAGGGCAGATCGCGACCCTGATCCTGCCGGCGGACACGGCGTGGAACGAGGGCTCCGGTCCGGCCGAAGTGCCGCCAGCGGCGCAGCCCGCGCCGGTGTCGTCCGCAGCGGTCGCCGAGGCGGCGCGGGTTTTGCGCTCGGGCGAACTGTGCCTGCTGCTCGTCGCCGGCAGTGCCTTGCGCAAGGAAGGGCTCGATCTCG
>DATEQL010000887.1:0-3930 GCA_035272665.1 Allostellaceae bacterium | reverse complement strand
CTCGAAGCGCTCGAACACGCCGGCAGAAGCTGGCGCATCGTCTGCACGTCAGGCAGCCTCAGCGGCCTCAACGCCGCGGCATTGGCCGGGCTTGGATATGTGTCCAGTCCGACGGCTTTGTGCCGGCTGGGCTTTCGGAACTGCCGCGATCGTCGGGATTGCCGGAGCTCGGCCACATCGAATTTGTCGTCGCCGGGAGCGGGCGCACCTTGCGCGGCCCGGCGAATGCGCTGGCGGCGGCCATTCTCGACAATGCCGATCGGCTGTAAGGTGCCGCCGGCGGCAAACCCGATGGCGGCGATGCTCGCGCCGCGGTCGGGAGGGCGTGCCGGCTAACGGCTGACGATGACCGGGCAGCCGCAAATCGGGCAGGTTGCCGTCATCGAGGCGGCCGAGGGGTCGTTGGCGAGCAGCGCCTGTAATCGGGCGGTGAGGGCCGCGTGCTCTGCAGAGCCGCCGCAACGGTTGGCATAGGCGCGGCCGACGGCGCTCCCGGGACTCATTTCCTCAACCTGGAACGCTCGCGCGGAACGAGCCGTGGCAAGCGCGGCGACGCCCCCGACCCAAGCGGCGGTCGAGAGCAGCAGGCGGCGGCGCTCGTGCATGACCTCGCTCATCGCGATCCCCCGGTTGCGGCGCGAAGCGGCGAGCATAACCCGGTTTTGCCGCCGGCCCAAGCTGTATGCGTGCTCATTCTTTACTGCCGGCGTAGCTCGTCAGGTCGATAAATTCCAGCACCGTGCCGTCGGGATCGTGGAAATAGGCGCGCGGGCCGTTGACCACGCCGCCCTGCCGGTCCTCTTCGAACGTTATTTCGACGCCGCGAGCGCGCAAACCGTCGAGTGCGGCCTGGTAGTCGTCATGCGCGACGATGAAGGAATGATGGACGCCGCCGTGGTCGTCGAGCACCGGGTTGATCGGCGGCTCGCGCTCGACCAGGATCAGGCAGGTCCCGGCCGCATCGAGAAAGGCCATACTGCCGTGCCGTACCGTCTCCAAATGGCGGCAGCCGACGACCTCGGTGTAAAATCGCGTGCTCTTGGCGACGTCGCTGACGGGAATGCTGAAGTGGGCAACGCCCTGGATCGCGACCATGCTAACCTCCCTGAGTGAGCGGTCGGCACGGTTTTAATCGAAATTCGTTGCCGAGCCAGCGCAAAAGACGGACCCTGGCCTCTCCGTCGAGAAGCGGGAGTGCGGTGTGAAGCCTGCCACATTCGAATATTACGCTCCCGCCTCGGTCGACGAGGCGTTGGCGATCCTCGAGCGCTACGACGGCGAGGCGCGGGTTCTCGCCGGCGGCCAGAGTCTCGTCCCGATGATGAATTTTCGGCTCGCCATGCCGCGCGCCATCGTCGACCTCAACCGGATCCCGGAACTCGCCTATATCGAGGAAGAGGGCGAGCTGGTCAGGATCGGGTCGATGACCCGCCAGCGCCGGCTCGAGTCCGATCCGCTGGTCGCCGCCAAGCTGCCGTTGCTGCGCGAGGCGCTGCGCTGGGTCGGCCACCTGCCGACCCGCTCGCGCGGCACGATCGGCGGCTCGATCGCGCACGCCGACCCCTCCGCGGAAATCCCGATGGTCCTGCAGGTCCTCGAGGGCGAAGTCGTGGCCCGTGGACCGCAAGGAGAACGACGGATCGCGGCGCAGGATCTTTTTCATGCGGCGCTGACCACCAGCCTCGCTCCGCTGGAGATCATCACCGAGGTGCGGTATCCGGCGATGCCGACGCAAACGGCCTACGCCGTCGAGGAATTCGCCCGGCGCAAGGGAGATTTCGCGATTGCTGCGGTCGCCGTGACGCTGGTGCGCGACGGCGAGTGCTGCACCAAGGCGCGTCTGGCGACCGCCGGTGTCGGGCCAGCATCCATCCGGCTGCGCGAAGCCGAGGCCGTTCTCGAACAAAAGGGGCTGAGCGAGGACGCGGTAGGCGAGGCGGCGGACAAGGCGGCAGCCCAGGTCGACCCGGCCTCCGACCTGAACGGATCGGCGGAGTACCGTCGTCATCTGACCGGCGTCTTGACCCGCCGCGCGGTCTCGAGGGCGATCGGGCCTGGAACTTGAGAGGACGGCCAGATGCCGGCAGAATTTGAGATCAGACTGACCGTCAACGGGAAAACCTATCGGGGGCGTTGCGAGCCGCGCCGGCTACTTGTCGACTTTCTGCGCGAGGATCTCGGGCTGACCGGCACCCATATCGGCTGTGAGCACGGAATCTGCGGCGCCTGCACGATCTTTTTCAACGGCGAGGCAGCACGCTCCTGCCTGATGTTTGCCGTGCAGGCGGACGGCGCCGAGCTGGTGACCGTCGAGGGCCTGGCCAAAGACGACGTACTGCATCCGCTGCAGCAGGCCTTTCACGAGCACCACGCGCTGCAATGCGGCTTCTGTACGCCCGGCATGCTGATTGCCGCACTCGATTTTCTCGCGACCAACCCTGCCCCGACCGAGGACGAGATCCGCGAGGGGATCTCCTCGGTGCTGTGCCGCTGCACCGGCTACGTCAACATCGTCAAGGCGGTCGCCGCCGCGGCGGAGGTGATGCGCACGGCGAAGTCGTCGGAGCAAGGCGAATGAGTGCTTACGCGTCTGCCAAAAGGTCGTCATCACCGGGCTCGACCCGATGATCCACGCCTCTCTTGGTGGCGCTCGAAGGCGTGGATGGCCGGAACAAGAACAAGTCCGGCCATGACCGAATCGGGCGAAAGTCTGACGGATGACTGACCGCGGCACTCCCTATGTCGGGCGTTCGCTGCTGCGGCGCGAGGATCGGCGGCTGCTGACCGGCCGGGGACAATTCGTCGCCGATCTCGAATTGCCGCGCATGCTACATGCGGTCTTCGTTCGCAGCCCCTTGGCCCATGCACGCATCCGCTCGGTCGATCTGGCGCGCGCCGCGGCAGCCCCCGGGGTCGTGTTGGCGCTCAGCGGCGCCGATCTGGTGCAGCTGCTTCCTCCGCTCCCCGATACCCAGCTGTCGTTGCCGAGCAAATGGACGAGCCGGGTCCAGCACGAGTTTCACAATCCGCAGCAACCCGGATTGGCGCACGACAAAGCGCGGCATGTCGGCGAGGCCATCGCCGTCGTTGTTGCTGAGAGCCGTTACACCGCAGAGGACGCAGCGGCACTGGTCACCCTGGATCTCGAAGAGATGCCGGTTGTCGCCAGCGTCGAAGCTGCACTGGCACCCGACGCGCCGCTCGTTCACGAGCACTTGAGGACCAACCTTTTCGGCGCATTTTCGATCGCCAAAGGCGATGTCGGTGCGGCGATGGCCGGCGCGCCGCACCGATTGCAGCGCCGGTTCTATCACCACCGCTACGCGGCGATGCCGATCGAATGCCGTGGTGTCGCCGCCGTTCACGACCCGCGGACCGATTCGATAACGATTTGGTCCGCCACCCAGGTCGTGCACTGGGTGCGCCGCGAGGTTGCCGCGATCCTGGGGCTGCCGGAAGCACGAGTGCGGTGTTTGGCGCTCGATGTCGGTGGTGGCTTCGGCCTCAAGGGTCATGTCTACCCCGAGGATCTGGTAATCCCGTTTTTGGCGCGCCAGCTTGGCCGGCCAGTGCGCTGGATCGAGGACCGGCACGAACACCTTCAATGCTCGGCACATTCGCGCGACCAATTGCACGAGGTCGAAATCGGTTTTGACGGCGATGGCCACATCCTGGCACTGCGTGACAATTTCATCGTCGATTGCGGCGCGTGGAACCCGATCGGTGGTGGTGTGCCCTACAACACCGCCGCACATCTGACTGGCCCCTACAAGATCGACCATCTCGCGGTCTCGGCCCGCACCGCCGCAACCAACAAGGTCCCGAACACGGCTTACCGTGGCGCGGGGCGTCCGGAAGCAGTGTTCGCGATGGAGCGGATCATCGACCTCGTGGCCGGGAGTTTGGGATTGGAGCCGGCGGAGGTGCGCC
>DATEQL010000886.1:0-6688 GCA_035272665.1 Allostellaceae bacterium | reverse complement strand
CAATTCGGCCATTACGCCCGACGCGCCGATGGCGCGCCGGTCATGCTGCAGGCGTGATCAGACCGCCGAGCGGACTCGCGACGACCGGGAATCCGGGAATGTCGGCCAAAGCCGGCTAAAGCCGATCACGAATCTGAGTTGTGCGGCTCGATTTCTTCCGTCCTCCGTATGGGTGAGCCGCTCGCTCCTTTCGCCGGGACCGGCTCGCCCCAGCCCGTCGCGGCCCATGCGATTAATAAGGTTCGAATACTCAGACGGCGCTGTCGGAACGGATTTCGCGATGGCAAACGTGGCGGATTTTTGGGGGTGTACCGACCGAGGGAAGTACCATTCTGCTCCCTCGAAAGAGGAGGGTCGCGATGCGGCGTCGTCTGATTGTCGGGTCGGCAGGCAGCACCGGCTCGTTCGGCGTTGTGAAGGGGGTGCGCCAGTGGTATGGCGATAGCGTTTTCGTCATTGCGATCGACACCAACCCGCGCGAACGGGTGACCGCGAGCCTGTTCTCGGATGCGTTCGTGCAGGTGCCCCTGGCGCGATCGCCGGAATTTATCGACGCATTGGCGCGCCTCGCCGAGGCTTATCCCGGCAGCTCCTACCTGCCGATGCACGACGAGGAGATCGAGGTCGCCGCGCGTCTGGCGTCGGAAGGAAATCTGCCGGCAGGCCTCGATCTCATCGCGCCGCCCTACGAGGTTGTTCGTCTTTGCAACGACAAGTGGCGGATGCATCAATGGCTGAAAGCCAATGGGTTGCCGACGCCAGAGACCGTGCTGGCGACCCCGGAGGCGATCGCGACCGTGCCGCTGCCGACGGTGCTGAAACCGCGCATCGGGACCGGCAGCCGGGGCGTGCGGCTGATACGGGAGCGCTCCGAGCTTGCCGATATCGCGTCGGAGGCGTGGCTCCTGCAGGAGTTTCTGCAGCACCCGGAACTGACGGCCAACAGTTTTCGCAACCGCACCACCGGCGCGTTTCACTCCGCCTGCTATATGTTTTTGGGCACCAGATACGGCTTTGCGCCGGTGGCGCATGGTCCCTGGCGTGTGTTTCGCGACCCCGTGGCCGAGGCGCAGGCCGAAGAGCTGGCCCGGAGATTGCCGATATTCGGCACTTTTTTCGTTCAGGCACTATCGGATTCTTCCTCGCGCTGGATGATTACCGACGTGAACCCGCGCGTCGTCGCCGGGCGGCGCACCGCTGCCATCGGAGCGGACTTCACGATCGCAAACCTGGCTGATTTTTGGGGCGAACCGACAGATCGGATGATAAAGCCTATTGTGGGCGAATATATTGTTGGTCGCGAGTACATGGAATATGTCATTTCCGCTCCTTAGAAAACAAGAGCGGTCGCGATGCGGCGGCGTCTGATTGTCGGGTCGGCAGGCAGCAGCGGCTCGCTCGGCGTCGTGCAAGGGGTGCGCCAGTGGTATGGCGATAGCGTTTTCGTCATTGCGATCGACACCAACCTGCGCGAACGGGTGACCGCGAGCCTGTTCGCGGATGCGTTCGTGCAGGTGCCTCTGGCGCGATCGCCGGAATTTATCGACGCATTGGCGCGCCTCGCCGACGCCCATCCCGGCAGCTCCTACCTGCCGATGCACGACGAGGAGATCGAGGCGGCCGCGCGTCTGGCGTCGGAAGGAAACCTGCCGCCCGGCCTCGATCTGATCGCGCCGCCCTATGAGGTCGTTCGTCTCTGCAACGACAAGTGGCGGATGCATCAATGGCTGAAAGCCAATGGGCTTCCGACGCCCGAGACCGTGGTGGCGACCCCGGAGGCGATCGCGACCGTGCCGCTGCCGACGGTGCTGAAACCGCGCATCGGGACCGGCAGCCAGGGCGTGCGGCTGATGCGCGCGCGCTCGGAGCTTACCGGTCTCGCGCCGGAGGCATGGCTCCTGCAGGAGCTTTTACGGTACCCGGAAATGAATGTCGAGGTGTTCCGCAGCCGGACCACCGGCACTTTTCACTCTGCTTGCCGCGTATTTTTAGGCACTATAGCCAGCTTTGCGTCAGCGGGGCATGGTCCCTGGCGCGTGTTCCGCGACCCCGCGGTCGAGGTGCTGGCCGAAGATTTGACCCGGCGATTGCCGATGTTCGGCACCTTTTTCTTCCAGGCATTATCGGATTCTTCGTCGCGCTGGATGATTACCGACGTGAACCCGCGCGCAGCCAGGAGGATGAGCGCCGCCGTCGGAGTGGATTTCACAATGGCAAACCTGGCCGATTTCTGGGGTGAACCGACCGATCGGATGATAAAACCGATCGCCGGCGAATATATCGTTGCTCGCGAGTACACCGATTATGTCCTTTCTGCTCCTTCGAAATAGGGGGTCGCGATGCGTCGTCTGATTGTCGGGTCGGCAGGCAGCGGCGGCTCGTTCGACGTCGTGAGAGCGGTGCGCCAGTGGTATGGCGATACCGTTTTCGTCATTGCGATCGACACCAACCCGCGCGAGCGGGTGACCGCGAGCCTGTTATCGGATGCGTTCGTGCAGGTGCTTCCGGCGCGATCGCCCGAATTCGCCGAGGCGTTGGCGCGCCTCGCCGAGGCCTATCCCGAAAGCTCCTACCTGCCGATGCACGACGAGGAGATCGAGGTCGCCGCGCGTCTCGCGTCGGAAGGAGATCTGCCGCCCGGCCTCGATCTGATCGCGCCGCCCTATGAGGTCGTTCGTCTGTGCAACGACAAGTGGCGGATGCATCAATGGCTGAAAGCCAATGGGTTGCCGACACCCGAGACCGTGCTCGCGACCCCGGAGGCGATCGCGGCCGTGCCGCTGCCGACAGTGCTGAAGCCGCGCATCGGGACTGGCGGCCGGGGCATGCGGCTGATACGCGAGCGCTCGGAGCTTGCCGGTCTCGCGTCGGAGGCATGGCTCCTGCAGGAGCTTCTGCAGCACCCGCAAATAAATGTCGACGTGTTTCTCAGCCGGACCACCGGCACGTTTCACTCTGCTTGCCGCGTATTCTTAGGCACTAGAGCCGGCTTTGGGCCAGCGACGCATGGTCCCTGGCGTGTGTTCGGCGACCCAGCGGTCGATGTGCTGGCCGAAGATTTGGCCCGGCGATTGCCGATATTCGGCACCTTTTTCTTCCAGGCATTATCGGATGCTTCCTCGCGTTGGATGATTACCGACGTGAACCCGCGCGCAGCCAGGAGGATGAGCGCCGCCGTCGGCGCGGATTTCACGATCGCAAACCTGGCCGATGTCTGGGGCGAACCGACCAATCGGATGCTGCAACCGATCGTCGGCGAATATATCGTTGCTCGCGAATACACGGAATATGTCATTTCCGCTCCCTCGAAATAGGGAGTCGCGATGCGGCGGCGTCTGATTCTCGGCGCGGCGGGGAGCGGCGTCTCGTACGGCATTCTCAAGTCGCTGCGAGAGCATTACCGCGAAGCAGTCTTCGTCATAGCCATCGACAGCAACCGCCGCGAACAGTCGGCGGCGAGCCTGTTCGCCGACGCGTTCGTTCAGGTGCCGCTGGCGCGGTCCCCTGAGTTCGCTGGGGCATTGGCGCGCCTCGCTGAGACGTATCCCGGCAGCGATTACCTGCCGGTCCATGATGAAGAGATCCAGGCCGCCGCGCGACTAGGTTTCGAGGGAAAGCTGCCGCCAGGTCTACGGTTGATCGCGCCGCCTTATGAGGTCGTCCGCCTGTGCAACGACAAATGGCGCATGCATCACTGGCTGCAAGCCCATGGATTGCCGACGCCGAACACCGCTCTGGCGAGCCCTGAAGCGATCGGGGCGGTCGGATTGCCGGCGATCCTGAAGCCGCGCATCGGCAATGCCAGCCAGGGCGTGCGCCTGGTTCGGGAAGAGTCGGAACTGGCCGGTCTCGATCGGGAGCACTGGTTGCTGCAGGAGCTGCTGGATGGTCCGGTGCACTACGCCGACGCGTTGCTGAGCTGGCGCACCGGCGCCTTCTTCTGCGCCTGCCGGGTCAACTTGAGCGGGGCTAGGGATTATACAACGGTGCGGGGTACCTTCCGCCTCTACGACGATCCGGCGCTGGCCGCTTGCGTCGAGCGGATCGCCAGGGGTCTGCCGCTGTTCGGCGCATTCAACATCAATGCGATGCGCAGCAGCGCTTGCGGTCTGTGCATCATCGATGTCAATCCGCGCGTCGGTCTCGGCACCAGAATGAGCGCCGCCGTCGGCGCCGATATCGCGGCGGCGAATCTGGCGGACTATTGGGGCGATCCGACCGGAGGCATGTTGAAGCCGGTCGTCGGCGAATACATCGTGGCTCGCGAGTATGTAGAATACATCACCTACGCATCATTGTAACGGCTGAGGATAGGGCTTTCGCACGGAGGAAGGAGGATGCGATTTTATTATCTCGACGCGGGGCTCGTTACCTATGATCATCATTCTAATTACTGTAGGTACATCGTGGACGAGGTGCGCGCTCGCGGACTGGAGGCGCTGATCTTCGCAAATTCAGGAATCCATGCGGCGCCGCGATCCGAGTTGTCAGCGACGCCCCACTTTCGGGTCTATACTTATGCGGAGGGAGACGCCGATCCCGTTTGTGGCTGGCTGACCGGATTCGAGCGCACTGCTAGTTTGATCCACGAGGATTTGATGCGACTACCGGCGCCGAAGGCCGGAGACATCGTCTTCATGAGTTCATTGTCGCCGGCGCAGCTGGTGGCGATGGCCGCGTGGCTTACGGCCATCCCAGCCGCCCGGAGACCCTGCGTCGTATTGGAGATGGTCAGCCCCGGGCTGGGGCTCGGGCAGGGGGCGGCGGAGGGCTGGAAAATACCTCACCCTCTGATCGATCCGCGCCCGACGCTGTTTCGCTACGCATCCCTCCGGCTGGGGCAACAGCATGGGTTACGGCTGAACTTTATCTCGTTCACGCCAACTTTAGCCCATCTCTTCGGCGAGCTCTTGCAGGCTCCTGTGCAAGTGGCGCCGCTTCCCTACCGCGCCGTCAATCCGTTGCGCAACCGGGCCGGTGCGCGGCCGGTCGTCGTCGCCATCCTCGGTCATCACAAGTCGCGCAAAGGATATGACAAATTGCCGGAGATCGCCGCGCGACTGTTGGAGGTTCGTGCCGATGTTCGGCTCCTCGTCCAGGCTGTTTCCCCGGCCGATGCGCCCGATGCGCTCATGGGGCTGCGGCACCTGGCCGCCAGCGATGACCGCCTCACTCTGTGCGAGCGGGTGGCGGGAGAGAAGGGATGGCCGCTATTATTGGAAAAGTCCGATCTGATGCTCTGCGCCTACCGTCCGCAATTCCACTTCGTCGGATTTTCGGCCGTTGCCGCCGAGGCGCTCGCCAATGGCATCCCGACTGTCCTCCCCGGCGGCTCGCCGATGGCGAAGTGGCTCGAGGAATGCGGCGGCGGAGGCACCACCTTCGATTGCTTCGAAGCGAACGAGATCAGCACAGCGGTCGAGCGCGCCCTGGACGATTTTGATCGGTATGCGACGCTGGCCTACACCGGTGGGCTGGCATGGCCCACGACCCGGGGCCCGGCCCGGCTGCTTGACGCGGTGATGGCCCTCGCCCAGCGCGACGATCAGCTCACTGACGAATCCTCGGTTCCCCCCGCGCCGGGGCGCAGGCCCAACCGCGCCGAACGGCGCGCCGCGAAAAAATATCATCGTCCGTAACGACGGAACGCGCCCCGGTCGGTCAGAAACTTCTTGTAGGCGCTCGTTGCGCCGGAAGTGAGTAGGAATGCCCTCCGAACGAGCTGGATCCGGCGCGCAGATCGTGCTTTTGGCCAAGCGCGCCCGCGATTTCCGACAAAAGCCGGTCTACCGACCAGGGCGAGATCTTTATTGGCAGCCTGGATGGCGATGTCTTGGCAGGATGCGATTGGTATCGCGCGACGCCGGTCTGCCTCGAACAGAGCGCGGTCTATTTCCGCTTTGACGAATCGCTTATCTGTTGCGCTTATTCGTTCGTGTAGCCGCCCTATCGCGGACGCTCCCTCAGGCCGATCGTTGGGATTTTGCGCACCGAGAATTCAGCGCAAGGGGATGGCAGGGCACGGTCTACTACGTCGAAACCCGTAATTTCCCATCGCCGCGCGCGGCGGCGAGGCAGCGGACGGCGCACTGGGTCGACCATTTCGCCTACATCCGCGTGATGGGTTGTTACATTCGGTGCACCGGCCGAGGCTGCCAGCGCCTCGGTGTGCGTTTCACCGGCGGCTCGTAACAAGGCGCTGGGAAGCGAAACCGCCCCGATCGGGGCGGTTTCGGTTCTTGTAGCGACATCGCCTGCTCTCCACACCTCCCCGACCCTCCCTGCCCGCAAGGAGGGAAGGGTCGGGGAGTGAGTTCGGCGGGGCGACCGGAGGCTAAGACGGCATCGCGCCCATGAAGTCGCGCTTGCCGATCTCGACGCCGAGACTGCGCAGAACGTTATACGCCGTGGTGATGTGGAAATAGAAGTTCGGCATCGCCAGGTGGTAGAGATAGACTTGGGCGCGGAAATTGCGTTGCTGGCCGCCCTGGGTGATCGTGACCTGCGAGTCTTCCTTGCCGTCGAGCTGGTTCGGGCGCAAGCCCTTGAGGAAGTCGATGGTCTTGTCGATGCGCGACTTCATCTCGGCGAGGCTGTTGTCGATGGCGGGGAATTCGGGAACCGCCACACCGGCGGCACGGCCGGCGCCCAAAGCGTGCTCGCTTGCCTGCCGCACCTGGCGCGCGAA
>DATEQL010000885.1:0-2771 GCA_035272665.1 Allostellaceae bacterium | reverse complement strand
CGTCGCCACCGCGGTATTTGTCAACCGCCGGTTCGCGACCGTCGTCCCGCAACACGTGTTCGCTGGCGCCGGTAGGGTCGCTCCTGCAGCACTCCATCCTGCAGCCTCGGCGCTGGAGCGCGCGCCGATAACAATGTGGGCGCCCCAGATCAGACCGGCGCCGGCGCGCGGAGCGCCTAGCCGTACTGCGCTTCTACCGTCGCGCCTCGGGACGGCATACGGAAGCCCTCAGCCGGGCCGACCGACCGGCACCACTGCGGTGCCCCGGTTGCCTCGTCCGGGCGAAGCACCGGTCCACCCGGGGATTACCGTGAGTCTCTCACGGCGATCCTTCACCGGTCAGGAGAACCATCCGACACGATCGGTCGCAACGCACCTGCATGCGCCGGCGCCGGCTTTCCATGCCCCGGCCCAGGCCTATCACGCGCCGGCGCATGCACCACAACAGGTGGCGCGCGTGCCGCAAAGGCTTAAGTCTAGCGGTGCGGTGGCGCAAGCACCCAGGGGCGGCGGCGCGGCACCGGCTCGCAGCAGCGGGGACAAAGGCGACAGGCATGACTAGCGGTGGCCATCGCCTGCGGCGTCAGCCACTCAGCGATTTCCGAAAGCGGAGGGAATTCGGCTCGAAGCACAAATCACGGTAAAAGGCGTGCGCCTCGGTGCGCTTCAGCGCCGAGGTCAATTCGACAAGCTCGCACTCGCCTTGCTCTGCCCAAACCAACGCGTGGTCAATCAGCAGGCGGCCGATCCCGCGCCGCCTCGCCTCCCGATGGACGATGAGCGTCGTGATCCGCGCGACCGGCTTGCGATACTGAATCATGTAACAGCGATGGAGCACCATCAGAGCCAGCGGCCGGCTGTCCTCGCAGGCGATGAATATCGGGTCCGACCCGGTTGCGTTCAGTCGCTGCGCGCGCTCGGCAGCCTCCTCGAGTGATGTCTCATACCCGAGGTCGTTGAGCAGAGCGCTGACATCGGCAACGTCCCCGGGCGTGCAAGGTCGGATCTCGATCACGAGCTGGCTCCTATGCCGAGCATCTCGCCGATTCCCTCCGCTGCTTTCAGCCCCGAGCCGGTCAAGACCACAACGGTCGTTTGGTGGGGCTCGATCGTGCCATCGCGTAAGAGCCGCGTCAGCGCGGCACCCGCTGTCGCGGCGGTCGGCTCGACAAAAAACCCTAGTCGGCCGAGTGCGGCGAGCGCCGGGGAGATCTCCTCTTCGGCAACAGCAACGACGGCCCCCTGCGAACGGCGCAATGCTCGCAATACCTCCGCGACGCGCACCGGCCTCGGGGCGGCGATCCCGTCGGCAATGGTGCGCGCCGCGGCGAATGGCACGAACCGGTCCTCGCCTGCTGCCCAGGCGGCGGCGAGCGCCGCGCAATTGGCTGCCTGGACGGCGAAGAGCCGTGGTCGCCCCGCAATCTCACCGCTCCGCTCGAGCTCATCGAAGCCGCGGTCGAGACCCAGGACGTTGCTGCCGTAGCCGGTCGGAACGAGGATGTTGTCGGGCAGGCGAAAGCCCAGCTGTTCCCATAATTCGAAGGCCAGGGTCTTGGTGCCCTCGATGAAGTAGGGATGCCAGTTGTGGCTGGCGTAGAAGCTTTCGTCGGATGCAGCGAACGCCGCCTCGGTCACCGCTTGCCGGTCGCCGGGGATTGCCCGAACATCGGCCCCCGCAACGGCGATCTGCACCAGCTTCGCGCGCGGTGCCGCGGCAGGAACGTAGATGCGGCAAGGAATCCCGCAAGCGGCCGCGTAGGTCGCGATCGACGCGCCTGCGTTTCCCGAGGAATCTTCGTGGATCGGTCCGACCCCGACCTCAAGCAGATGGTTGATCACGACCGCGGTGCCGCGATCCTTGAACGACCCGGTAGGCATCTGCGATTCGAGTTTAAAGCGGACCCCCGCCCCTTGCCAGTCACGCAACACGAGTGGGGTCCAGCCCTCGCCGAGCGAGGTTCGCGGCGCCCCGCGCAGTGCCAGTGCGGCGGCGTAGCGCCACAATGACGCTTCGCCCGGGGCAATCTCACCGCGCGACAGACCGTGTCCGGGCGTCAAGTTGAGATAATTGCCGCATTCGCACCGCCACAGCGGTCGATCGGCCGCGTACGCGCGCCCACACGCGGGGCAATGATAGGTCGCAAATGCCGTCGTCGCCATACAAGCTCCTCCTGGCTGCGGAAGGAGGTTAGCCCATGCCAAACCTTCGGCGTGATGCCAAAGCGACTGGCCGAAGCGGGCGCGCCGGAGCAGGCAAACGAGGGATCGGCGATCGACACCCACTTCCGCAGGCCCATCACCCTTGTGTAGTTTCCGCTGTCGGCAAGCGGGGAGCGCGGTGTGGCCCGGGCAAGAGTGATCGACGGCAAGGCAATAGCCGCCGGGCTGCGCAAGCGTATCGCCGATGTTGCGGCGAGATTGCGGACCGAGATGGACCTCACCCCTCGTCTTGCCGCGGTCATCGTTGGCAACGACCCGGCGAGCCAGGTCTATGTGCGGGGCAAGAGCCGTGCCTGCATTGATGCGGGACTGGCGTCTTTCGAATTATGTTTGGCGACCGATATCCCAGAGGCCGCTCTCGTGGCCGAGGTCGAAAAGCTCAACGCCGACGCCAGCGTCGATGGGGTGCTGGTTCAACTTCCATTGCCGCGCCACATCGATGCCCACCGCGTTATCGCCGCCATCGATCCTGCCAAGGATGTCGACGGCTTTCACCCGGTCAATGTGGGTCGGCTGTGGACAGGGCTCCGCGGCCTCGTGCCCTGCAC
>DATEQL010000884.1:0-7033 GCA_035272665.1 Allostellaceae bacterium | reverse complement strand
ATCGCCGAGATCGGCGAGGCGTTCGAGCGGCTCGACAGCGACCCTCAATGCCGGGCGATCGTGCTCGCCGCGGAGGGCCGCTCGTTCTGCGCCGGCGCCGACTTTGCCAAGCGCATGGAAACCGGAACAGTCTCGGAGGGGTCGCGCAGCGGCGCCGGCCGGCACCTCTACAAGGAAGCGATCCGGCTGTTCCGCACCCAGAAACCGATCGTCGCCGCAGTGCACGGCGCGGCGGTGGGCGGCGGGCTCGGTCTGGCGCTGGTTGCGGATTTCCGCGTCACCTGTCAGGAGGCGCGCTTCAGCGCGAACTTCAACCGGCTCGGATTTCATCCCGGGTTTGGATTGACCGCAACCCTGCCGCGGCTCGTCGGCGTCCAGCAGGCGGCGCTGATGTTCTATACCGGTCGCCGCGTCCCCGGCGACGAAGCCGTCCAGATCGGGCTCGCCGAGTTGTTGGTGCCGCTCGCCGAGGTGCGGAGTGCGGCTCAGGCGCTGGCGCTCGAGATCGCACAATCCGCACCCCTCGCCGTCATGGCGACGCGGGAGACAGTGCGCCGCGGCCTCTGCGACGCGATCGAAGCCGCCACCGAGCGCGAGCTCGTCGAGCAGGACTGGCTGCGCCGCACCGAGGACTTCAAGGAGGGCGTCAAGGCGATGGCCGAGCGCCGCCTCCCCGACTTCCGGGGCTGTTAGAATCGGTTGAAGACCGCAGCCGCGACAAACCGCCAGCTCTGCAGCGGGTCAGGGGCCGCCAGAGTTTGGTCGAACGGGTCGAACCCCGCCGTTTTCAGCCGCCTGAGCGAGCGCCGCGCGACGATTGCCGGCAACAGTGCCGGAAGCGCCGATCGCGGGAGTTTCCGGTGCCGGGTGCGCGCCAAGCCGAGGTGCCTTAGCGCCGCCGCGGCGAGCTCGGCCGTTGCGGCGCGAACCGCAGGCGTGACACGCAACGCACGATAATCCTCGTGGTCGAGCCCGGTTCGCGCCGCGAGGTCCGTTGGAATCACCTGGCGACCCGCGCGCGCCTGGTACCGCATCGCGCGCAGGAGACCGGCGAGCGCGTAGGCGATACCGACATGGAACCCCGCTTGGCGAGCTGCAGGGTCGCGCACACCCAGGATCTCGAGGGCGAGGTAGATCAGCCGCGCCGAAGCAGCCTCGGCGTAGTCTTCGAGGGCGGCGAGGCTCGCCGGCGCCTCTGCGTCAAGATCGGTCTGGCGCGCATCGATCAGGCGATCGAAATGCGCCCGCGTCAGCCCGAGATCGCGGATCGCCCCGGTCAACGGCTCGGTGACAATATGGCGGCGAATGGGACCGGTCTCGAACGCGGCGGCGATGCTCTCGCGCCACCATTCGAGACGAATCCGGCCGAGGGTGGGTTGGGTGACCCGCTCGCGCACCCTTGCAATCTCGCAGTTGAAGGCGTAGAGCGCGAACAGCGCCTCGCGGCGCGCGGCCGGGGCAAACAGCGCCGTTTGGAACCGGTCGCGGTCGTGGCGCCGCACCAACGCCGCAACCGGCGACAGACGATCCGCCCTGCGGGAACCTCGATCCGGAAACGGCGTTTCTCCACGGTCCTCTTGCACATAACCTGGGATGGTCGCCATGGCTTTCGAACTGCCGCCCCTGCCGTACCCGAAAAACGCGCTCGAGCCGCACATCTCCGAGCGCACGATGGACTTCCATCACGGCAGGCATCACCAAGCCTATGTCACGAACCTCAACAACCTCGTCAAGGGCTCCCCGAGCGAGAGTCAATCGCTCGAGGAGCTAATTAGGGCCGCCTATCGAGATTCATCGAAGGCGGGCGTGTTCAACAACGCCGCTCAGGTGTGGAACCACACCTTCTTCTGGAACAGCATGAAGCCGCATGGCGGCGGTTCGCCGAGCGGCGATGTCGCCGCGGCGATCACCCGCGATTGCGGCGGCCTCGACAAGTTCAAGGAGCAATTCAAGGCGGCGGCTGTCGGCCAGTTCGGCAGCGGCTGGGCGTGGCTCGTCGCCGATGGTGGCAAGCTCAAGATCACCGCGACCCCAAATGCGGTCAATCCGCTGGCCGAAGGTCAGACGGCGCTGCTCACCTGCGACGTTTGGGAGCACGCCTATTATCTCGATTACCAGAACCGCCGGCCGGATTTCGTGCAGACCTTCCTCGACCATCTGCTGAACTGGGACTTCGTCGCTCAGAACCTGTCGAAAGCCCGCTGAACCGGTCGCATTGCGGAAAAAGCCCCGCCTCGGCGGGGCTTTTTCTGATTCGGCTGGCGATGCTATCCGTTGCGGTTGCGATGCGCTTGTGCCGTGTGCTGCGCGCGCTGCTCGGCATTTGCGCGAAATACCTGGTCGGCGAGCCGCTTTTGCTGATCCGGCATCGCGCTATATAGATTTTGGAAAGCCGGGACCAACGTTTGCAGGTGCTGGGCGTGCGCCTCGGCAATCTGCTCGTAGGACTCCATGTTCTGGAGCGCGTTCATCGACTGGAACTGCTCGGCGCGCTGCATGAACGCCTTATCCATGTCGCGGGCATTATCGCGCATCACTTCGGCGAATTGGTTCCATTGCTGCTGTTCGGCCGGGGTAATGCGCAGCTGCGCGTGGAGCTCGTCGATGCGGTGCTCGACGCGCTCCTCGGCATTCTTGCCGAGCACAGCGTGTCCAGCCATCGGCGAAGAGGCGGCCGCGGGCGGCGGTGCGCCTTGCGGCGCGGCCGGCGCGGGAGCCTGCGAGGACTGCGCCAGTGCGGCCGCGGGCAGGGCGAGGAGCGCGGCCATGGCCGCGGGAGTAAGACGGTTCAGGATGACCTTCATCGGAGCGTTCCAACCTCAGGTGTTGCGAAGAGCCGCCGGCCTCAATAACCGTAGTAGACGGCCGGAGGTGGCGGAGTGTAGTAGCCGGTGGGCGGCCCGTAGTAGTAGACAGGCGGCGGTGCGTAATAGCCCCCCGACGCGAGCGCCGCACCAAGGCCGAGGCCGATGAGACCGCCGACGATCGCGGCCCCGGCGTTACCACTACTACCATGGTGATAGTAACCACCATGCCAGTGTGCCGCATGAGCGGCGGGGGTTATTGCCAAGCTGACGACAAGAGCTGCCGCGGGCAGTAGCCGTGCGCAAAAAGCCATGATCGGCTCCATGAGTGACTGCTATTGCCGAAACGCCGGCAGCTATCAGATGGTTCCGGGTGCGCTCCATCGCCCTGCTGGGGCGGCGCATGAGGTCATACCGGCGGCACCAACGCGGCTGCGACGCGCCGGTCCTCGGCGAGCAGCACGTTGTAGGTGCGGCACGCCGCTCCGGTGTCCATCGCCTCGAGCACAATCCCGACGGCTCGCAACGCAGTGCGCAACGAGCCCGGTATCACGCTTGGGTGTCGGCCGAGGCCGAGCAGAAGAATTTGCACGCCGCCATGTTCGACAACCGGCGCCAGGCTCCCCCAGGTAACCGAAGCGGTGCTCGCTGCCGCCCAGGGCAAGGTGCGGTCGGGGAACACCAGAACCGAGCCGTGGTAGATCACGCCGGCCACTCGAAAGCCGCTCGTTCCATAGCGTTCGATGATTTGACGGCCGGCAGGGACGAGCGGGGTCAGCTCCATCGCGATCACCCGTGCGATTATGACGTCCCGGAAGCTCCGGCCTTGGCACCCTCGCCCGCCCGGGCGATCGCGGCGCGGTTCGGCTGCACGTAGTAGAGCACGGGAGCGGCGATAAAGAGCGAGGAATAGGTGCCTATCACCACGCCCCACAGCATCGCGATGCTGAACCCTCTGAGCACCTCGCCACCGAGAAACAGCAATGACAGGACGGCGAGGGCAACCGTGCTGACGGTAAGGATCGTCCGCGACAAGGTTTCGTTGAGTGCGAGGTTGATCAGGTCGCGAAACGGCATCGTACGGTATTTGCGCATCGATTCGCGCACGCGGTCGTAGATCACCACCGTGTCGTTCACCGAATAGCCGGCGACGGTGAGGATCGCTGCCAAGGTCGTCAGATTGAACTCGAGCTGAAACAGCGCGAACAGCCCAACCGTGGTGATGACGTCGTGCAACGTGGAAATCATCCCGCCGACGCCGAACTGCCACTCGAAGCGGAACCCGATGTAGATAGCGATCGCGAACAGCGCGAGGACGGTCGCGATCACCCCGGCGCGGACCAGTTCGCTGCCGACGCTCGGGCCTACCACCTCGATCCGGCGATATTCGACGCTCGAACCGAGCGCCTGGCGCGCCAGCTGGACTGCCTGCTCCTGCGCCGCGTCGCCGCCCGGCTGGCGCGGCAGCCTGATCAGCACGTCGGTCGACGGACCAAAGCCTTGCAGCGAGGCATCGCCGAGGTGGAGCGCATCGAGCTTTTGCCGCATCTCTGCGAGGTTCGCCGGTCCGGTCGTCGACCGTACCTCGATCAAGGTGCCACCGACGAAGTCGATCCCGTAATTTAGCCCGACCGTTAAGAACAACACGATCGACGCCAGGGTCAGGAGAAGCGAGAAGGCGAACCCGACCTTGTGCCAGGCCATGAAGTCGATCTTCGGCGTGCGCCGAATGACGATGAGCGGTCTCATCTGAGCTTGGTCATCGCAGGATGGCGGCCGGTCAAATGGGTATCGCCTTCGGTTTCCACTGGCGCAGCCAGGTGACAATCAACAGCCGGGTCACCAGAATCGCCGAGAAGAGCGAAGTCAGAACGCCGATGCTGAGGGTCACCGCAAAGCCCTTGACCGGGCCAGACCCGAGCCAGAACATCAGAAAGCCGGCGACCAAGGTCGTCACATGGCTGTCCAGGATCGTGCCGAAGGCGCGCTTGAAGCCGGCGTCCAGCGAGGACAGCAGTGTTCGACCGCCGCGAACCTCCTCGCGTATGCGCTCGTAAATCAAGACGTTGGCGTCGACCGCCATGCCCATCGTCAGCGCGATGCCGGCGATGCCGGGCAATGTCAAGGTGGCGCCGAGCAGCGACAGGCTGCCGAGCATCAGGCACAGATTGAAGAACAGCGCGATGTCGGCGAACACGCCGAAGAGCCCGTAGAACAGGATCATAAAGACGACGACCAGCACCACCCCGACGATGCTGGCGACCGCCCCGGCGTGAATCGAATCGGCACCCAGATCCGGTCCGACGGTCCGCTCCTCGAGGATCGTGATCGGTGCCGGCAGGGCACCCGCGCGCAGCAAGAGGGCGAGATCGCTTGCCGACTGTACGGTGAAGCTGCCGGAGATGATGCCACTGCCTCCGAGGATCGGCTCACGGATGACGGGCGCGCTGATCACCTTGTTGTCGAGCACGATGGCAAACGGCTTGCCGACATTGTCGCGCGTGGCGTCGCCGAAGCGTTTGGCGCCGGCGGCATCGAAGCGGAAGCTGACGACCGGCTCGTTGTTTTGGAAGGTCGGCTGAGCGTCGACAAGCGTGTCGCCGCCGACCATCACGCGCTTGCGCACGACATAGGCTGGCGGCCCGGTATGCCCGGCCCTCCCTTCTTCCGCCGGCAAGATCTCGTCTCCCGGCGGCAGGCGGCCGCGGCGCGCGTCCTCGAGCGAGATGCTGGTGTCGACCAGCTGAAAGGTGAGCTTGGCGGTGCGACCGAGCAGCGCCTTGACGTGCTCGGGATTGTCGACACCGGGCAGCTGGACCAGGATGCGGTCCGAACCCTCGCGTTGAATCGTCGGCTCTTTGGTCCCGGTCTCGTCGATGCGGCGGCGGATGATCTCGATCGACTGATCGACCGCCTGTCGGCGCCGCGCATCGGTGGCGACCGTGCTGAACCGCATCGTCCCCGATCCGTCGGCGGCAATCTCGACAGTGAGATCCGGATCGATCTTGCGCAACGCCTGGCGCGCGTCATCGATGCGGTCAGGCTCGCGGATCGTGAAGGTGATCGCATCGCCTTCGACCTCGAGGCCGGTATAGCCGATATTCGCATCGCGCAGCGCGTTGCGCACATTGTCGATGATCGAGTTGAGGCGCTCACGCTGCGCGGCGGCGACATCGACCTGGAGCAGCAGGTAGGACCCGCCGCGCAGGTCGAGCCCGAGCGCCACCTGCTTGTGCGGCAGGAAACGCGGCAGCTGCGCAAGGATAGATGGGCTGAATAGGTTCGGCAGCGACAGCAACACGCCGAGCGCGCATACAGCGCAGATCAGAGTAACTTTCCAGTTAGCGAAATAGAGCATGCTACGAGCCTTCGTATCGGCGAAATCCACTCAATCCTTTGTTTCGGCCTTCGCCCGAGCCTCCTCCCTTTGCTTCGCGGCCTCACGCGCCGCCGCCGGGTCCGGCTTCGCGACCACGCTTGTGATCGTGCTGCGCACGACGCGGATGCGGACGCCCTCGGCGATGTCGACCGTCACCTCCTCCGGGTTGTCCGCGCGGGCGACAGTACCGATGATGCCGCCCCCGGTTACGACCCGATCGCCGCGCCGCAACGCATCGAGCATCACTCCATGGTCTTTCGCCTTGCGCTGCTGCGGCCGGATCAGAAGGAAATAGAAGACGACGAAAATCAGGACCAGCGGCAAGAACTGGATCAGCGCGCCCTGATTGTCGAAGATGCCCGTTATGCCCGTTCCTTGGGCATAGGCGGCAGAAATCAGCATCGGCATCGAGCTCCGAGATCACGCACCGCATCGACCCGAAGAAGCGGCTCCGCCGTCTGCGACCGGAATATCGGTACCGCACGACAGGCAAATTGGTACGCGATGCCCGGCGAAAGAGCAATGGCCCGGTCTTTTCGCGGCAGCGCGTAATTAGGTGGTCCTCGGCCTTGGTCGTGGAGCGGTTAGGGCGGCAACGCCCGGACGAGAGAGCCGTTTAACCCGGGCCGGAACCCTCCCTGCCCCGAGCGGTTGGCAGCGGCGCCAGGAACTCGCGGGGGTCGACCGCGCGGTTGCCGCGACGAAGCTCGAAATGGAGCTGTGGCTCGTTGACATTCCCGGTAGAGCCGACTTTCGCGATCACCTGGCCGCGCCCGACCCGGTCGCCACGCTTGACCATCATCAGATCGCAATGCGCATAGGCCGAGATCCACCCATTCGAGTGTTTGAT
>DATEQL010000883.1:0-4636 GCA_035272665.1 Allostellaceae bacterium | reverse complement strand
AAAGTCGCGCCCGATACCGATCGGCCAGCTCGCGGGGCTGACGTCGAGCGCCAGGCTCTGCTCGATCTCGTCCAACAGGTCGAACGGGTCGCGGCCCTCGCGGTCGAGCTTGTTGACGAAGGTCAGGATCGGCACGTCGCGCAGCCGGCAGACCTCGAAGAGCTTGCGGGTCTGCTCCTCGATCCCCTTGGCGGCATCGAGCACCATTATGGCACTGTCGACCGCGGTCAGCGTGCGGTAGGTGTCCTCGCTGAAGTCCTGGTGGCCCGGGGTGTCGAGCAGGTTGAAGGCAAGCCCCTCGTGCTCGAAGCTCATCACCGCCGAGGAGACCGAGATGCCGCGCTCGCGCTCGATCGCCGTCCAATCCGAGCGCAACAGCCGCCGCTCACCGCGCGCCTTGACCTCGCCCGCCAGCTGGATCGCCCCGCCGAACAGCAGCAATTTCTCGGTCAGGGTGGTCTTACCGGCGTCCGGATGCGAGATTATCGCAAAGGTGCGCCGGCGCGCAATCTCGTCGGCCAGGGTATTCATCAATCGGCTTTAGCTGTTTGCCTGGATATCGCCCGGCGCTGGCAAGCGGCCCCGCGGCGGAATCGACGGTGGATATGATAGGTGCACGGCGTTTTGCCAACCGCTATTGAGCGGCCAACGACCGGCTCCCTGGTCCCGCCCACCTACAACTTTAAATTGTTAATATTATTGCGGTGTTCTTCACCTGCAGCAAATCTGCAGCAAAATTTCCCTGTTTGGTTGCAGTCGCTCACCCGGTGACCGAGCGGGTCCACACGCTGTCCCGGCCGTCTAATAAAAGCCCGCACCCGTCTCGCTCTCTTCCATTTGGAATTCATATTAGGGAAGCATACCATGCGAATATATTAATTTCAAGATCGTCAACATCGCAACGGAACCGTTGAGTGGGTCTTGCCCTTCGTGGTCGAGCTTGTCGACAAAGGTCAGGATCGGCACGTCGCGCAGCCGGCAGACTTCGAAAAGTTTGCGGGTCTGCTCCTCGATGCCGCCTTGGTACCTTTGGCGGCGGCGTCGAGCACCATCATCGCGCTGTCGATCGCGGTCAGTCAGCGTGCGGTAGGTGTCCTCGCTGAAAGCCCATTGGGCTGAAATCCTGGTGGCCCGGCATGTCCAACAGGTTGAAGGCGAGCTCCTCGTGCGCGAAGCTCATCACCGCCGGGGAGACCGAGATGCCGCGCTCGCGCTCGATTGCCATCCATTCCGAGCGCGCCCGCCGCCGGTCGCCACGCGCCCTGACCTCGCCGGCGAGCTGGATCGCCCCGCCGAACAGCAGCAATTTCTCGGTCAAGGTGGTCTTGCCGGCGTCGGGATGCGAAATGATCGCGAAGGTGCGCCGGCGGCTAATCTCGTCGCGGGGGGTGGTCATCCCGGATCACGGTGTTTGTCGCGCATCCTCATCCGACGGGAGGTGGATTCGTAGACGTCCGGGTTCGACAATCCACAACTCGCCGTCCGGCGACCGCGTATCGAGCATAATGAGGAGTTCGCGCACACGATCGAGGAGGGCCGCATGCGAGGCCTGATCTCCAATACCATTATGCCGGCGCTGGCAGCCGGCGGATAGCGAAGCACCTGGCCAAAATCGCGATCCAACGTGACGAGCGCGCGGCTTTCGGCCGTGCACACGTCGAACAACTTCTCGTCCACCGCCCCTCGCAGCCCTTGACTGAAAACTGTAACGGCATGGTGGCCGGCAGCGCGGATCAGCTCGGCCGCGCGCCGGCTGAGATTCTCGTCAAGCTTTAATTTCACGCCGCGTTTTCGGTGGAGACGGGGATGATGCGCTCCCGGGCCGCTTCGGCGCCGTATGCGATCGCCGCCAAGACGTCCTCGTGGGTCAGCCCCGGGTATTCGGCCAGCAGTTCGCCTCGGTCATGTCGTCGGACAGAAAATCGAGGATAAGCGAGACCCAAATCCTGGTCCCCTTTATGCAGGGTTTACCGCCGCAAACTCTCGGGTCTATGGAAATTCGCTCCAGCAGAGGATTCACGTTCTTGCCTCGCATGCGTTCGCTGGTGGTTCTCCCGCAACTCAAAGGGTGAATCTAGCACAGCTCCGCTGGAAGTGATCCGGACTCTCCCCTTTTTCTCCGGGTCGCGGCCCTCGCGGTCGAACAGCGGCAATTTCTCGGTCAGCGTGGTCTTGGCGGCGTCCGGATGCGAGGTGATCGCAAAAGTGCGCCGGCGCGCAATCTCGTCGGTCAGGGTCCTCATCAATCGGCTTTAGCTTGCCGGGATACGGACCCCGAGCCGCGCTTGCCGAGCCGCACCGCCATGCCGAGGCTGCATTTGACTTGGTTCCGAGGCGGGGCCCACGCTTTTCGCCGCAACATCGGGACGAGGTTCCATCGGCCACCTTTTTCAGGAGAAGAACATGAGCGGCAACGGTCATCTCAGCCCCGCGCGGGTCCACGCAAAGCTCAAGCACCCGATCGTCGACGGCGACGGACATTGGGTCGAGTTTCCGCCCGTCTTTGCCGAGAAAATGCGCAAGGTCGGCGGCGACAAGGCTGCGGACGGGTTTCTTGCGCCGCGGAGCGGCGGCGAGGCGCTGAAGATGACCCCGGCCGAGCGGACCAAGCGGCGTATTGCGCAGCCTAATTTCTGGAACCGCCAGGGCGAAAACACGCTCGACCGGGCGACCGCGATGATGCCGAAGCTGCTCTATGAGCGCCTCGACGAGATCGGCAGCGATTTCGCCGTGATCTATCCGACGGCCGGGCTGGGCCTGCCGCGCATCCAGGACGACGAGACGCGGCGCGTGGTCATCCGCGCCTACAATATCGTCTCGGCCGATTATTTCCGCGGTTTCAGCGACCGCATGACCCCGGCGGCGGTCATCCCGATGCACACGCCGGAAGAAGCGATCGAAGAGCTCGAATTCGTCACCAAGCAGCTCGGCTCGAAGGTCGGGATGTTCGGCAGCAACCTGCCGCGGCCGGTCCCCTCCGCCGCGGCAGAGGATGACGAGTCGCGCCGTTTCACGGTGTGGTACGACGTGCTCGGCATCGACAGCCCTTATGACTACGACCCGGTCTGGCAGAAATGCGTCGAGATCGGCATCGCGCCGACCTTCCATAGCGGCAGCAGCAGCCAGGGCCTGCGCCTGTCGCCGACCAACTTTGTCTACAACCACATCGGCCATTTCGCCGCGGCCGGTCACTCCGTCGCCAAGGCGATTTTCCTCGGCGGCGTAACCCGGCGCTTCCCACAGCTGCGCTTCGCCTTCCTCGAAGGGGGTGCGGGCTGGGGCGCCCAGTTGTTCGGCGACTTAATCGAGCATTGGGAACGGCGCAACGCCAAGGCGCTCGAACGCATGGACCCGGCAAAGCTCGACCGCGAGCTGCTGATGGAGCTGGTCGTCAAATACGGCTACGACGACATGGCTGATGCCTTGCGGGCGCGCGACGGCCATCCCAATCCCGAGGCGCATTTGACCGGCGGGCGCGACGAGCTCGACGATTTCGCCGCCTGCAAGATCACCCGCAAGGAGGATTGGCTTGAGCTCTACGCCAAGCCCTATTACTTCGGCTGCGAGGCGGACGACCGGATGAACGTCTGTGCCTTCAGCCGCGCTAACCCGTTCGGGGCACAGCTCAACGCGATCTACAGCTCCGATATCGGGCATTTCGACGTCGTCGACATGCGCGACCCGTTGCCGGAGGCCTACGAGCTGGTCGAGGACGGCCTGATGACCGAGGATAACTTCCGCGATTTCACCTTCGCCAATGCGGTGCGGCTCTGGGGTACCCAGAACCCGGGGTTCTTCGAGGGCACGGTCGTCGCCAAGGAAGCTGCCGCGGTGCTCGCCGAACCAACGCTCCGTGCCGCCGCGGAGTAATCCGGGAGCGAAACCGGCGGAGCGCGGTGCCACCCACTCGACCAAGAGTTGGGCGCCCGTGACGCCTAGCGGTTCGGAGCCGCGGTATGCCCCCTGACCCGAGTGGCCGCCACCCCTCCCTCCCCCGCGAGCGCTCGGCACCGCTGTGCGCCGCAAGATCCTGTGCGAGAACGCGGGTAAGCTCTACGGCCTAATGATGGCGACGGCATTTTAGATCTCCACGCTCCGCCTGACTCGAGACGAGTAAGACCATGGTCTTCGGCGCTGGCTGCGGGGTTCCTGACGCGGAAGCGCTCGAGCTCGAGTATCTTGCACAGCTACTGTGTGCAGCGGTTGATCATCGAGCTGGTCATTCCGCAGGCGATGATGTCCATCACGTCGTCGTCCTGGAGATAATTCAAATGCGCAGCAACCGGCGACGCGGCCAATCTCCAGATTGGCACGCTAGACAGTCCGAAGATTTCTCCGGCCGTACCGAGATAGATATTCGCGACCGTGATGCCCGGAACCTCGAATTCGCTCTTGGTGACCTCCCAGCTTAGAACATCGTTCGGGTCGCTGATCGCCAGGACCTGGCGCGAGGACAGCTCGCGCTCCGTGCGCTGCCGCGTCGCATGAATGGCGGTCCAGGTTGCGCGGAACCGCTTTACCACCTGAGAGGATTGCTGCTCGGAGGTCCGGGTCGAGAGATCGAGCATCTTGAGCTGATTGGCGAGCATGAAGATCTGATCGAGGTAATGGCCCACCTTTATCGCCGCGCTGCGGC
>DATEQL010000882.1:0-7673 GCA_035272665.1 Allostellaceae bacterium | reverse complement strand
ATTGTCGTTACGCCAATCTTTCCAGCTACTTTGTGATTCCCAATCTCACCCCGGCGGCCGCTTAAGCCTACCCCGCCGGTACCCCCTGGCCAAAAAAACCGGTCGTAGACGGAATGTGACAGAGGCGCGAGGACCGACCGTTCACGAAAAGCGCTTTGAACGCGCCGGTTCGACCCTGAGCTGCCTTTCCTGGCCGGTCCCCGCAACGGAAGGAATGCGCAAACAGCGGTCGCTCGCCGCCGGCTTGGCGAAAGAGCAGTATCGACCCAGAGCCGACATTTCGTCGGGAAGGATTGAACGTCGCGTCTCGACGTAAAGCTGCCATTCGCGATGACGGGCCCGAAACAACCGCGGGCGAGGGTTCCAGATGGCAAAGGTCGTCGAGAAGGCGAGGCCGAGAGGATAAACCTTTTCGAGCACCTCCCAGCGAACAGCACCGAACGCATCGCGGAGCTCCGACCGCCGCCGGTCACGTCAACAGTCGGCAATGCTCGGCCGTCAGTCGGTCATCGGTCAACGGCTGAAGGCTCGGGTTCAAGCGGCCGGCCGGCCTTCCCTCGCGTCGATCAGCCGCTCGATCTTGGGAAGGAGACGGTCGAAATCGATTGGTTTTGTCTCGAATTCGTCGCAGCCGATGGCGAGCGCCTTTTCGCGATCGCCAGCCATCGCGTGCGCGGTCAGCGCGATGATCGGAATGTCGCGGGTCGCGGGGGCGGCCTTCAGACGCCGCGTCGCCTCCCAGCCGTCGATCTCCGGCAGGTTGAGGTCCATCAGAATAAGGTCGGGACGCTCGGCCGTCGCCATCGCGATGCCGGCGGTCCCATCGGGGGCGCTGACGATCTCGTAGCCACCGGCCACGTCAAACCACAAGGTAAGAAGGTATAGGTTGTCATCGTTGTCTTCGACGTAGAGAAGCTTTCGCACCATCGCCCCCGAGTTTAGCGCCCGGCCTGCCTTTGAACCTCTCGCAGCAGCGTCCCGACGCGCGCCATCAGTTCGGCGGGGGCGAAAGCATTCTTAGAGAGCACCTGCGCGACCCCGCCACCGAGCCGCCGGCGGTCCTCTTCGGTCAGATCGAGCGCGCTCACGACGACGACCGGGATATCCCGCCATTCCGGGTTTGCTTGGAGAGCCGCCACGACCTGGAACCCATCCATCTCCGGCATCATCAAATCGAGGATCATGATATTGGGCGCCTTGGCCTTAAGCGAATCGAGGGCGAGCCGCCCGGTGGCCGCCTCCCGAACCACCCAGCCCTGGGCGCTGAGTATGGCCTTGACAAGCGCCCGCTGCTCCTCGTCGTCGTCGACCACGAGAACCTCGCTCGGCACGCTGGGGGAACGATAGCGCGACAGGATCTCGACCAGCCGTTCGTGATCGAACGGTTTGGTCAGATAGCCGGCGGCGCCGAGCGCGATGCCGCGGCGCTGCTCGTCGACGATCGTGATGACCACCACCGGGATGTCAGCCAACGCCGGGTCGCCTTTCAGCGCAGAGAGGATGGTCCAGCCATCGATATTGGGCATCACGATGTCGAGGGTGATCGCCGCGGGCCGCAACTCGCGTGCGCGCTTCAGTCCGTCGACTCCGTTCGCCGCAGTCTCGACGGCAAAGCCGTTGCCGGCGAGATGTGTCGCGATCAGCTCGCGCGCGGTCGCGTCGTCGTCGATCACCAAAACGGTGCCGCGCGAGCCCCGGCTTGCCGCCGGACCGGTCTCAGCTGCGCTCGTGTCCACCGTCGACATCGGCGAAGCAGCCCCCGCCGGCAGGCGCACCGTGAAGATCGACCCGTTGCCCGGCGCGCTCGTCACTGTCACATCGCCGCCCATCAACCGGCACAGCCTGCGGCTGATCGCGAGACCGAGCCCGGTGCCGCCAAATTGGCGCGTGATCGAGGCGTCGGCCTGCGCGAATTCCTGGAACAGCCGGCCGAGCTGCTGCTCGGTCATGCCGATACCGGTGTCGGAGAGGGCGAAATCGACCCAATCCTGACCGTCCTCTTCGGTGCGGGAAACGCTCAATCGCACCGTGCCGCCCTTGGTGAACTTGCAGGCGTTGCTCAGCAGATTGAGCAGGATCTGGCGCAACCGCATGTTGTCGGCGTAGACGGAGCCGATCCCGTCGGCGCAATCGAGCTCGAGCGCGTTCTTGTTCTGCTCGGCGAGCGGCCGCGCGGTGCCGAGCACCTCCTCGACGACGGGTCGGATGGCCACTGTCTCGAGAGTCAAATCCAGTTTCCCGGCCTCGATCTTGGAGAGGTCGAGGATGTCGTTGATCAGTTTAAGTAGGTGGCGCCCGGCACGCAGCACCCGGCGCAGCGGTTCGAGGGCCTTCTCCGTGCCGAAGCGGGCGGCGTTATCGCACATGAGTTCCGTCAGCCCGATGATCGCATTGAGCGGCGTCCGCAGCTCATGGCTCATGTTGGCGAGGAAGCTCGATTTGGTGCGGCTCGCCTCCATCGCCTCGTCGCGGGCGACTTCGAGGCGCCGCACCAGATCGGCGAGATCCGCCTCGTGCTGTTTGAGCGTCGTGATGTCGGTCCAGGTGGTGACCGTCCCGCCTTCCCGGGTGCGATGCTCTCCGATCCGCAGCCAGGTGCCGTGGGCGAGGTTCTGCTCATGCACCGTCGGCGCATTGCGATGCAGGGCCATCCGTCGTTCGAACCACGCGCTGAGATCGCCGATCGCGGCATCGTAGTGATCGCGGCCGAGGAGCGGCCGGATCAAATCCTCGAAGCGGACGCCGAGGACGAAAAGATCCGGCAAGTTCAGGATTTCTTGCGACCGCGTGTTGAACATCACCAAGCGGTCGTCCCGATCCCACAGAGCGAAGCCGTCGGAAATGCTCTCGATCGCGTCGATCAACCGTTCCCGCGCCGTCGCGACCTCGCGGAGGTTCTTCTCCTCGATCTCGACGGCGGTGTCGCGGAACACGGCGAGCGCCTCGGCCATCCGGCCGACCTCGTCATGGCGATCACGACCAGGGATAGCGATGCCGGTGTTCCCCGCTGCTAGTCCCGTCATTGCTGCAGTGATTTTTTCAATCGGCCGCACGATTCGAGCCAGGACGTATTGCAGCAGGATCACGGCGCCGACAATGCCGAGCGCAGTGATGATCGGCAGCAGCAGCTTGCCGATCCTGATTGCCTCTCCCGAGCGGAGCGCGGCGGCGTCGGAAGCGCTCTGCGCGGCGGCAACCAGCCGTGCTACTTCCTGTTCGAGGCGGGCGGCGAGCAACCGGTTGTCCCCGAGCGAATGCTGCGCCGCCGCGTCTTGGCGCAATTCTTCTGCGCGCAGGGCGAAGATGCCGCTTTCGCCGCGACCGAAGGCGACGAGCGCCTCCGCGGCCGCCCCGAGGCCGCTCGCCTTCGCCGTTTCCGAAAGCTGGGCGAGCAATTCATCGATATGGCCGGCTGCGGCCACAAACCGCTCTCGCAGCGGCTCCAGCGAACTCGTATCCTGCAGGCCCGTCGCCTCGCTGAGCAGCCCGACCGCGAGGTTGCCCTCGGCGCGCAAGTCGAGGAGGATACGCAGCGCATCGACGTCGCCACCGATCGGCTCAGCGACCGCTTTCCGGCCGTCCAGGGTCAGGTGTTCGCTGCGCACGACCACGTTGAAGTAGGCGTCGTCCGCAAGCGGCGCGATCTTCTCCAGGAAGCGGAAGTGCGCTTTGTCGAGAGCGGCGGCCGCGTTCTCCCTGCGCGCTTTGACTGTCAGACGTTGCTCGACGGCGGCGTTGAGCTGTTCGAGCCCCGCCGCCATTTGCCGCTCGACGGCCACGAGGGTATCGATTTTGTCTCGGTCGAGACCGCGGACCGCGAGAGCTTGCGTCAGGTCGCGGAGCGTTTTTGCCTGCTCCTGCAGTTTGGCCCACACCTGCATTCGATCGTTTTGGCTGGCGCTCGCCGCCAGCACGGGCGCGGTCGCAGAGATTTCAGCGCTCCTCTCGGCCAGGCGCAGCGAGTCCCTCATCTCGGGCATGCTGGTCGCGGTGATGTGCGTCACCGATCGGTCGATGTCGACAAAAGCGTACCAAGCCACTGCGCTGGCGATAGCGGCGAGCGCAGCCATCCCGCAGAAGGCGAGGAACAGCTTGGCCTTGACGCCGAAAACGCGACCTGCCGCGGCGGGGCGGCCAACCTTCGCCTGCGGGCTCAGCGATTCGACGCCGCTCATGCTGCCCCGGGACATGCTGGGGCCACGCTCATTGCCGGCCTTCCAGAAACTTCAGATCCTCAAGCCGAGCGACGGGCTTGATGCTGCCGTCCGCCTGGATCTCGGTGAGGAAAACTTGCTGCATGCCCTGGTTGTTGGTCGCGCTATAGTGCAGGGTGACCCCGCCAAGGTCGAAGGCGCCTACTGTCTTGATGGTTGCGAGCAAACCGGCGCGCGTCACTTGCTTGCCCTCCGCTTCCAACGCTTGCACCACCAGCCGCCCGACCATGTAGCCCTCCAGCGAGACAAAGCCGGGCGTCGCCCCCGGGTCGGCTGCTCTCAATGCTTTCTGGTATTGGGCGACGAGAGGTATCTCGGTGTCCTTCGGGAATGGGACGACCGTTGTGATCACGACCCCCTGACCGTCTTTCCCGAGCTCTTTGGCAAGAGCGTCGGGGCCGACGAAGGAGATGTTGACGAATACCCACTCGGATCCTATCTCGCGGGCCAGCCTGACGAACTCGGCGCACGGCGCGTAGGCGCCGACCATGCCCACCGCCTGCGGGTCGGCTTTGCGGATCGCCAGCAAGGCGGTCTTCACGGCGCTCGTATTGCGCATGTAAGTGCCCTCGCCGACCAGTTTCATCCCGCGCTTGGCCAGCGCCTCGACCATGCCGGAGCGGCCGGCGCGACCGTAGGAATCGTCCTGGTACAAAATGGCGATGCGCGTCAGCCCAAGATCCTTGGTCAGATGTTCGATCCACGCCTCCGTTTCTTGATCGTAGGACGCGCGAACGTTGATCACGTTGTCGAGGGACGGATCGCGCAAGAAGGCGGCGCCGGTAAAGGGCCCGATAAAGGGCACGTGCGCTGCTGTTGCGATCGGTTGGGCCGCGCGTGACGTCGGGGTGCCGACCTCGCCAACCAGAGCGAAGATCTGATCCTCGTTGATCAAGCGATTGGTGTTCTCGATCGCCCTATCCGGGTCGTAACCGTCGTCATAGGATATGAGGTCGAGTCTGCGCCCGTCGACCCCGCCGGCCGTGTTGGCCTCTTTGAAGGCCGCGAGAATACCTTGGCGCATTCCGAGGCCTAGAGCTGCTGTGGGCCCTTCGAAGGCGGCCGACTGGCCGAACACGATCCGATCAGCAAAGACGCCCGGCTCGGCGCGAGAAGCAGAAGGCAACATGAGGATCGCGGCTATTAGGAGGAACAACGCGGCGGCCCTGCCGCTCCATCGGGCGATCATGGTGAACCCCCGCGCGAAGTCAGGCGACGAGAAAAGGCGCTTCCCGGCCGATCCAGTTTCGACCATTCTCCGATCCTCCCTATCCCCAGCTAAACTGGCATGTGATCGTTAATTCGAGCAATAATTCGGCGAGAGACGACGCGGGTTTGGTGTCGGTTTGGCAGTCGCCAACGTCATCGCCGCAGCCCGGTGCACTCGATCACCTCGATCTTTTCCTTGCCCTTTAGGTTGACAAAACCGAGCGAACGGCCCTGCGCCTGATTGCGCAGATGGAGCCAGGCACGGCCGCTGAGACTGACGCTGCCCGGCCGGCCGCATTCCTCGATCCGCGCCGCAGTGTTCACCGTGTCGCCCCACACGTCGAACTGGAACTGCGTCTTGCCCATAATGCCAGCCGCGACCGGCCCGTGATCGATGCCGATCCGCACCGCCCAACCGGGGCAAACTAGCTGGGTCGCCGCGACCATGTCGAGCGCGCAGGCGACGGCGGCAAGCACCGGCTCGTCGAGGGGCGACAGCAGGTTCGCCGTCGCCATGAAGGCGTCGCCCACCGTCTTGATCTTGTCGAGCCCGTGCTTTGCCGCGATCTCCTCGAAGCGGTCGGTCAGCATCTCAAGCTCGGCAAATACCATTTCTGGCCGGTTCTTTTCGGAGTAGGCAGTGAAACCGACGACGTCGCAGAACAGTACCGCCACGTCATCGTATCGTTGCGGCGCGAGCCGGCCGCCACGCTTCAGCGCCCGGACGATCGATCGCGGCAGGACGGTTGCGAGGAGTTCGTCGGCGCGCCGCCTCTCCCCTTCGATACGTTTGAGATAGGCCGCCTCCAGCGCCCGGTGGCGCGACTTATCGACGCAATTGTCGACTCGCGCCTTCAACAACACCGGATCGAACGGCTTGGTCAGATAGTCGGCGGCGCCGAGCTCGATGCAGCGCACCACGCTGCTGATGTCCTCGACGGCCGAGATCATTACCACCGGAATGTCACGCAGCGCCGTATCGGCGCGCATTTCTGCAAGCACCCCGTAGCCGTCGAGCTCCGGCATCATAATGTCGAGGAGAACCAGATCGATTTGCCCCGACCGCATCTTTTCGAGCGCGTCGCGGCCGTTCTCGGCAGTGACGAGATTGGAATAGCCGCAGGTTTCCAGGCGCAGCGACAATGTAAAGCGGTTGTCGTCGTTGTCGTCTACAACCAAAATAGACGGATCCATCGTCCTCTCCCCCCGCCGCTTCAGCGGCGGGAACCTATTTTCCCGGCAAGAGGGAATTGATCGCAGGGGCCAAGGAAGCCGGTCGAAAGGCGTTTAGACCGCCTACTTCATATAGCCTACGTAGGATATCCCGATGATTTTTTTCGATGAATCTCGAATGGGCTCGTATCCCGTCGTGTAAGGCTTACCGAGAATTTCGACTTCTCCATAGAAAGCTTCGCCTTTGCGGATTGCGTCGATCACCTTTCCTTTTGGATCAAGAATCGTTCCGATCGCGCGTGAACCGTCGTCTTTCTTCACGTTCGTGGCGACGCGGACAAACTCGTCGCCGCTTTTTACGAAGACTGTGGCTGTCCCGCCCGCTTGTTTGACAACGTCATCAACAAGGGAAAAATTGTTGTTCAATTTGGTAGAGCCAAAATAAATGGCGGGCTCCTCTTTTCCGGCGACAGTATCCATCCCTTCGATCTTTGGCGGACCCAATTTATCCTCTCCCGACTTCAAGAGCTCCATAGCCGTTTTCACTTTCTGATCCTGGGCGACGCTAAGACTCGACATGAACAGACCCACAACCACAAAGGCTGCGGCGCCAAGAATTCCGACAACAGGTTGTTTGAAGAGCATGAGGTTCCTCCCTTAGCTAGCTAGCTAGCAACTGTCGGCGCCCAGTCAGGCCATCCGCATGCCGACTGACACGGAATCAACTGGGCGCGCTCGACGTCGGCAAAGCGCCGACAATTCTGCTTCAGAATCGCCGGCGCATAATTGGTAAATTGTGATGGCTTTTTGTTTTTGTCAACCCGTTCGCCGAGCCGTCCGCGCAACGACCGGTATTTGCGCATTCCTTCCGTTGCGGGGACCGGCCAGGAAAGGCAGCTCAGGGTCGAACCGGCGCGTTCAAAGCGCTTTTCGTGTACGGTCGGTCCTCGCGCCTCTGTCACATTCCGTCTACGACCGGTTTTTTTGGCCAGGGGGTACCGGCGGGGTAGGCTTAAGCGGCCGCCGGGGTGAGATTGGGAATCACAAAGTAGCTGGAAAGATTGGCGTAACGACAAT
>DATEQL010000881.1:0-6988 GCA_035272665.1 Allostellaceae bacterium | reverse complement strand
CGGCTGGATCGCCTATGCGCTGCACCGCATGGATTTCGAGTTCGAGGACCGCTTCCGCGACCTGATGAAACTGAAGCCGAGCGAGTACTGGCGCCGCCAGTGCAAGGCGACGTTCCAGTTCGACCCGATCGCCGCCAAGCTGATCGACGACATCGGCGTCGAGACGATGATGTGGGGCTCGGACTACCCGCATACCGACGGCATCTGGCCGGAATCCTCGAAATACATCGAGGAGCAATTCGCCGGCCTCTCACCCGAAATCGTGCGCAAGATCACCTGCGAGAACGCCGCCAAATTCTACGGCCTGATCAACTGACGCGCCATGCTCGCCCCGGCCGGCCGTGCTGGTGCGGCCGGGCGAGCGCAAGAAAGGCGGAGGATGGTGTCGGAGCCGCTTTCACCCGAGCACTTTGCTGTTCTGGTCGAGCGTGCGGGGCTGGAGCTGACCCCTGAGCAGTTCGAGGAACTGCGGCAGGGCTACCGATTTGTCGAGCGGATGATCCGCAGCGTTCGGCGGCCCCGCGACCGGGCGGCCGAGCCCGCACATATCTTCGTGCATCCGAGTGTCTGAGTCCGGCGATGGACTCGACTCTTCTGACCGTCGCCGAGGCGAGCCGCGCAATCTCTGAGGGCACCCTCTCGCCGGTCGCGCTGACCGAGGCCTACCTCGAACGGATCGATGCGCTCGACGGCGAGCTGCACAGCTATGTGACGATTCTGCGCGATGCAGCACTCGACGCGGCGCACGCCGCCGCCCGCGACATCGCGGCCGGCCGCTCGCGCGGCGCGCTGCACGGCATCCCGATCGGGCTGAAGGACATCTACAAGACGCGCGGGATCCGCACGACGGTGGGCTCGCGGCGCTACGAGCACTACGTGCCGGAGGAGGACGCCGAGAGCTGGGTCAGGCTGCGCAACGCCGGGGCGATCCTGCTCGGCAAGCACGAAACCCACGAATTCGCGATTGGCGGGCCCGATTTCGGCCTGCCCTTCGCGCCCGCACGCAACCCGTGGAACACGGCGCATTATCCCGGCGGGTCATCGAGCGGGTCGGCGGTCGCCGTCGCCGCCGGCCTGTGCGCCGCGGCTATGGGGTCCGACACCGGCGGCTCGATCCGTGGGCCAGCCGCCTATAACGGCATCGTCGGGCTCAAGCCAACCTACGGCCGGGTAAGCCGGCGCGGCGTCTTCCCGCTTTCCTACGCGCTGGACCATTGCGGTCCGCTGACCCGCACGGTCGAGGATTGCGCGATCCTGATGCAGGTCCTCGCCGCTTACGACCCGCAGGACCCGGCCTCGGCCGATGTTCCGGTGACGGATTACCGGGCGGCGCTTACCACTCGGCTCGACGGTCTGACGATCGGGGTCATCCGACACTTCCACGTGCGCGACGCGGTGGCCGACTTCGGAGCCGACAGCGCGCCGAGTGCGGCTTATGTCGCTGCCTTCGACGCTGCTTGCCGGACATTGGAATCTCTCGGCGCGCGCCTCGTCGACCTACAGCTGTCGCCGCTGATCGATTATGTGCTCACCAACCAGCTGATCATGCTGGCCGAGGCCTACGCGCTGCACGAGACCGATTTCCGCGAACGGCCGCATCTTTTCGGCCATCACATGTTCGCCCGCATCGGGCTCGGCGCGTTTTTGAGCGCCGCCGACTACGTCGAAGCGCTGCGCCGGCGGCGCGAGCTCGCTGTCGAATTCGCCCGAGCGCTGGAGAAAGTCGATGTCGCGGTGTCGGCGAATGCGACCAGATCGGCGCCGCGGATCGACGCAACTTCGACTTATTCGGCCTACGAGCGGGCTTCTTATACGGCGCCGTACAATCTGACCGGCAGTCCGGCCCTCTCGGTGCCGATCGGTTTCGAGGACGGCTTGCCGCTCGCCTTTCAGATCGCCGGTAAACCGTTCGACGAGGCCGGGGTGATGCGAGTCGGCCATGCTTTCGAACAAGCGACCGAGTTCCACCGCCAACGCCCCTCGATCGCCGCTTCCCTGCCCCGACGATTATAGAAGGCGAGGCCGACATGAGCACAACAGAAGGCTTTGCCCATCCCGAGTTCCTGATCGAGACCGATGCGCTGGCGCGCCGACTCGGCGAACCCGGTCTGCGCATTTTTGACTGCACCACCAACCTGATACCCGACCCGAAGACCACTTATCAGGCTGTGCCGGCGCGGGCCGAATTCGAACAGGGGCATATTCCCGGCGCGCAATTCATCGATCTCCAAGCCGATCTCTCGGATAACAGCCAGCGCCTGCGTTTCATGCTGCCTTCGGCCGAGGCGTTCGCCGCGGCGATGAGCAGGTTTGGCGTCGGCGAGGGCACACACGTCGTGCTCTACAGCACCGCCAATCCGTGGTGGGCGACCCGCATCTGGTGGCTGTTGCGCGTCTTCGGCTTCGACGACGCGGCGGTGCTCGACGGCGGTTGGCAGAAATGGAGCCGTGAACGCCGACCGGTCGAGACCGGCCCGGGAAAGCCTCAGCCGCCCGGCCGCTTTGTCGTGCGCGAGCAGCGACCGCTTATGGTCGGCAAGGCGGAGGTGTCGCAGGCGATCGGCGACGGCGCGGTGTGCACCTTGAACGCCCTCTCGTCCGAGCAGCACGCCGGCACGGGTGGCAACAGCTACGGCCGACCTGGACGGATCAAGGGCAGCGTCAACCTGCCGGCAGCGCATCTGATCGATCCGGCGACCAACGCATTCCTGCCGGCAGCGGAGCTGCGCCGGCGCTTCGAATCGGTCGGCGCCTTCGGCAAGGAAGTCATCACCTATTGTGGCGGCGGCATCGCGGCGAGTGCCGACGCGTTTGCGCTGGTCATGCTCGGTCACCCCGATGTCAAGCTCTACGATGCATCGATGAGCGAATGGGCGACCGACCCGACCCTGCCGATGGAAACCGGCTGAGCAGCTGCGGACTACACGACTAAGCTGCTCTCGGGCGCATACCGGGGCGGAGGCTCGCGGCATCGATCTGGCCCGGCCGGTTGGCGAGGCACCAGCGCTCCTATTCTGAGGTCACCGTAGCTGCCCGGTCACTTTCCGAGCCCAGCCCCAGCTCAATCACGTCATTTGAGATCAGACTACGCCACGGCAGGGATGTGATCCCCCTCGCCACCCCGTTATCTGTTCGGCATGGCCTGCTCTTTAGATAATATCCAAGGATAACCGAATAAAACTGGTACAGAAAAAATCAATCGAGTGAAAAATTCTTAAGATGTTTGGCAACTTACTTCAATCTCCAAGGCAGCAAGGCTGCCTGATTGATAACGCTCCGGTCGGAGTTGTGGCGAATGACGATATACGGAGCGAGCCGGAGGCTGGACGATGCGATCGTCGCCAAGCATCGACTTGGCGTGCCCCGCCTGCCGCACATCAGCTTGACGCTTCGGTTGTTTATTCTGGTTCTGATCGCGGTTCTCCCGGCGATCGTGATCCAAGGCTACAACGAATACGATCTGCGAAAGGCGCGCGAGGCCGATATCCGACAACAGGTCATCCAGATCACCAAACAGTTTGGCGAGGAAATCGGGGAGCTGCGGGAAGGAGCTCGCCAGTTGCTGCTCGCGCTCGGCCAACTTCCTGCGGTCAGATTACAAGAATCAGAGGCCTGCAGTGAGCACTTCACCGCATTGAAATCCCAGTACGCTAATTACGGCCTGCTCGCCGCAGCCGATACCGCTGGCAGGATATTTTGCTCGAGTGCGCCCACCACCTACTCCTCGGTCGCCGATCAACCGTTCTTCAAGCGCGCCATGGCGCAAGACGGACTTGCGGTAGGCAATTACTGGGCCGATCCGGCGACCGGCCAGCGGATGATCCACTTTGCGGTGAGATTCGATAACGATGACGGCCGCACGGCGGGGGTCGTTTTCGCCGGGTTGGACCTGGCCTGGCTCTCCGAGCACCTCAAGGAAAGGGGGCTGTCGCCGACATCGTCCATCCTGATCGCCGATCGCGAGGGCAACATCATCGCCCGGCTGCCAAATCCCGAGGCGCTCGTCGGAAAAAACATGCGAAAAAGCCATGAAGCCATCATGGATGGGCATACGGCGGGATGGGAAGAAGCGGTCGGCGTCGATGGCACCACGCGGATTTTCGGATATGTGCCCCCTGCCCTACCGCCGCGGGATTTCTTTCTCAGCGCCGGGCAATCGAAAGCCGAAGCGTTTGCGGCGATCGACGCCCTCACCAAGCGGGGAGTCGGGCTGATCGTCGCGGGTTTGCTCGCGGCGACTTTGGCTGCGATTGTCGGCGCCCGCAGGTTTCTTCGGGAACCGATCAAGGGGTTGCTCAACGTAGCGACGGAATGGCGCAACGGTAACTATGCCGCCCGTGTCCGGGTACAGGATCCGGGTTCGGAGATCGGCCATCTCGGGCAGGCATTCAATTCTATGGCCGATGCCCTAGCGGCCCGACATGCGGCGCAAAAGCGCGCCGAGGAGGAGTTGCGCCAACTGAACGCGACGCTCGAATCGCGAGTCGAGAGACGGACGATCGAACTGGCTTATGCCAATAAAGCGAAGTCGATGTTCCTCGCCAACATGAGCCATGAGCTACGCACGCCCCTAAATGCCATCATTGGCTTTGGCGAGATGATTCACCATCAGATATTGGGGCCCATCGGCGTTCCCGCTTACCAGGAGTACGCGCAGCACATCCATAAGAGTGGTATGCATCTCCTCTCGCTGGTCGAGGAAATGCTCGATCTTTCGAAAGTGGAAGCAGGAAAGCTCGAGATCGAGCGGCTTCCGACCCAGCCGGGCACTCTGCTCGACGAGAGCCTCGTGATGCTGCGTCCGACGGCGGAAGCAGCCAAAGTGGAGATTGTCGTCGATGGCGACCCGTCGACTTGGCCCGTGTCCGATGGTGACCCGGTTAAGCTCAAGCAGGTATTTGTCAACCTGCTCGGCAATGCCGTCAAATTCACGCCCGCGGGTGGGCGGGTCAACGTATCCGGCGAGATCGGCGACGCTGCGTTGCATATCCGCATCAGCGACACCGGGATCGGCATACCTGCCGAGGATATTCCGCTGGTGGTGCAGCCTTTTTATCGCACGACCTCGGCTTATGATGCCAAGCATCAAGGCGCTGGGCTAGGACTGCCGTTTGCCAAGGCGGTGGTCGAGCTCCATGGCGGCACCCTCGCCATCGAGAGCCGCCTCGGGCTAGGGACGACCGTCACGATCACCTTGCCCATTGCCTCGGGCGTGATCAACGCGATCGGCGCTGTGGCAGCACCCTCGACGGCTCTCCTCACGGCAGGTCGATCGCTTCCGTCCGAGAGCGAGCCGGGTTCGGTATGACAGCCCGATTCATCATCCAGCCAGCAACCGCGATTGCCGCCGAGATCCGCAAATTTGCTGCAAGGCCGCCATGCAACATGGCCTGCCCGCCAACGAGAGATCCGAGCGAGATGCCGAGAAAGAGGGCGCTGTTGTTCCAGGCCAGAACCGTGGCACGCCGAGCCGAAAAATCGTTGGCAAGGCCGGCTTGCTGGCCCGGAAAGAACAACTGCGCCACCGCGGAAGTCACCCCGAAGGCGAAATTGACGAGCGTTCCGGAATCGAGCGCGAACCCGATTACGAGAAGACAAGCACAGAGACCGGCGAGGCCGATGTCGCTCGTCAGCTTTGCTCCGAGCCGATCGGACATGCGTCCGCCGATCAGGACGCCGCTGATCGCGCCGCATCCGTAGGAGAGGATGATTGCAGCGACTGCCCCCGTCGAAAGCCCGTACGCGGTCAGCCCCGCGCCGAGATAGATATACACGCCGTAGAGAGCCGTACTCCACGCTACCATCGGCGCCAGCCGGCGACCGAGCACGGCTATCGAGATGGTGTGGGGCCGTCCGGCGATGCTGCCGGTGCCGTAATCCTCCGGCCAAACCCACCGGTTTGCCGATGCGAGCAGCAAGCTGGCGCTCGCAAGCACCGCGAATATACCCGGCCAACCAAAGGAGGCACCCGCCAGCCCGCCAATCGGTGCGCCGAGCGACAGGGACACCAGCAGTCCCGACACGACCAGCGCCAGCCAACTGGCACGACGATCGGGCGGAGCGATGCCGCTTATCAGAGCGTAGAGCGACGGCGCTACCCCCGCCGCCGCGGCTCCGGCAAGCACCCGTGCCGCGAGTAGCCAGAGGAAGGTCGGGGCCGAAGCGGTCAGCAAATTGGCTGCGGCGAATCCATAAAGGCAGCAGGTCAATATCCGTCGCCGTCCAATACGATCCGCGAGATGACCGAGGAGCGGCGCACTGATCATGTAGGTCAGCGCGAACACGGCGACGCCCAGTCCCGCCAGCGCCGCAGAAATCTGATAATCGGCAGCGATCAGCGGGAGCAGTGGGGACACAACGAACAGGTCGGTCCCAATTACGAACATAGTCAGCCAGCCGATCGCCAATCTGGCCACAGGACCGTTCGCAATCACCTGCATTCCCCCAGGAGCTCCACTCGCGCCAACCGGACTGGGCGCTGTACGCCGATCCTAGGTATTTTCGATAAATGAACGGTTAATTCTGCTCAGTGATCGAGACTGGTCATCGGCGCGATCCGTCGCGCAGCTTTCACAGCCTTTAACGTTAATTTTACGAACCGGTCATAGCTTCCGACATTGTTAATCGGGTGTGTGGTTGCGCCACTGCCGATCCTCGACGGAGGAGGACATAACGATGATAGCTCAGGGTAAACGAACAGACCGGCGATCGGATTACGTCGCGCCGAGCCTCTGTACGATTGAGGACTTCCCGGACGCGATGACCGCCATGCTCGAAGAGCATCGACCGTCGCGGATGCCGTTTTTCACACGGCTGGCGGCCTTGCCGAGCGCGGTTGTCGGCGATGCGTGCCTGCTTGGCCAGATACATCTGATCTACCAGTCGGCCATGCATGCGACCCGCGCGGCAGTGTACTACCTGCCGCATCTCGACAGTCCGGCGCTGCGCAAGCGCAAACTCCGGATCTTTGTCGACGACGACGGTCTGC
>DATEQL010000880.1:0-2051 GCA_035272665.1 Allostellaceae bacterium | reverse complement strand
CGGCCTCGCGCATGGAGGCTTTTTGGTCCGCCGAGGCCCCTGGGTGGAACGGCAGGGCGTCCATGGTGGTGCAGAGCATGGCGGCGTGGGTGAGGGCGTCGAGGGCGAGGGGCTGCGGCTGGGTGGGGGTGGGGGTCAAGGCCTGGGTTCCTGTCCGGTTGTAGGAGCAGTGTCGCGCTATACCCAGGGTTGCGGAATATTGTCAACGGTATTAGGATCATAATCCTCAACCGCCTGTGCACCAGGGGACCTCGCTGACATCAGGTCGCGTTCATCCGACCTAAACGGCGGCACCCGCGCCGACCTCAGCCTGACGCTGGAGCCGCGGGCGGATCACGCCAGCTATATCGAGACCTGGTTGCGCGTGCTCAGGAACGACAAGCGGGCGCTCTTCACCGCCGCCGCCCACGCCGAGCGCGCCGCCGCCTTCCTGCATGGCTTGCAACCGAAGACGGAGACGGCAGCCGAATATGATGCCGACGACTACAGGGCCGCCGCCTAGGCGGCCCTGATCGACGCATGGGCCAAGGGAAGTCTCGAAGGATCAATTTTTCGTGATACCATTGAATACGAGACGATCGGCTTCCATCTAGCCTTCGTGTCCGGGACGCTCCCTGTGCGCGGGCGTTTTGTAATTCGAGCAGAAGGATTCTCACACATGGGAGCCTCTTGCAAATCTTTGAAGAAAAAATACCGGGTATGAATCAGAAGTTACGTGGATGCTTTTCACGAGTATTCAAGACATTATATGGAATAATATTGACTCTATACATATACTGCCTGCCACGGCATAGTTGTCATCACCAATCGGGAACACGACCATGGCTGACGATCCCCCTCCACACTACGGCGCCTGGATCAATCGCCAACGCAGCCTGTTCCCTGAATTGCCCGACGAACTCGATCCGCTCACCGCCAAGCTCGAACACCTCATCGTCATCCTCGACACGCTCGGCCTGGAGGCCTTTGTGGCACCGCCCTCGCGTGGCCGCGGCAGGCCGCGGGATGACCGCCCCGCCATCGCCCGAAGCTTCGTCGCCAAGGCCGTTCTAAACCTGCCAACCACCGCAGCGCTCATCGAGCGTCTGCACGTCGACCGCAGCTTGCGACGCATCTGCGGCTGGGAACGCCGCTCGGACGTCCCCAGCGAGGCAACCTTCTCGCGCGCGTTCGCCGAGTTCGCCGCCCAGAATCTGCTCGACCGGGTGCACGAGCAACTGATCCGGCATCATTTGCATGGCCACATCATCGGTCACGTCGCACGCGACGCCACCGAGATCGAGGCACGCGAGAAACCCTGCCGGCACCCGGATGACCCGCCCCCGCCGGCCGCGCCGAAGCGCAAGCGCGGCAGGCCGCGCAAGGACGAAGTGCGCCCCCCCAAGCCGCCGACCCGTATTGAACAGCAGCGCACCCAGTCGCTCGAGGACATGCGCGCCGCCCTGCCCACCCAGTGCGATGTCGGCGTCAAGCGCAACAGCAAGGGGTTCCAGGAAACCTGGATCGGCTACAAGCTGCACCTCGATACCGCCGACGGCATGATTCCCGTCGCCGCGATCCTCACCGCCGCTTCCACCCATGACAGCCAAGTGGCCATTCCGCTCGCCAGGACCTCCGAACGACGCGTCGTGTGGCTCTACGACCTTATGGACGCCGCCTACGACGCACAGCCGATCATCGACGATTGCCTCGCTGCTGGCCGCGTGCCGGTCATCGACCGCAACACCCGCCGCGATACCGGCCTCAAGGCAGAGATCGCCGCCGAGCGGGCCCGCCGGCGCCTGATCCATATGCCCGATCCCAGGGACCTGACCTACAATGAGCGCACCAATGCCGAACGAGCCAATGGGCGCCTGAAGGACGAACTCGGCGGCTGCTTCCTCCGCGTCCGCGGACATCTCAAGGCGTTCTGTCACCTGATGTTCGGCGTTGTCGTCCTTGCCGCAGACAGCATTCTCCGCCTGTTCAGTCCAAAGCCCCGTCTTTGCCCGGACTGAAACAACCGCCGACCGGCAGAAAATCCGCCTTCGGCGAAATTCTGCAAGAGGCTC
>DATEQL010000879.1:0-19312 GCA_035272665.1 Allostellaceae bacterium | reverse complement strand
ACCTCGATCGTCGAGTTGCAGACCGCCATCAACCGCTTCATCGCCGATGCCAACGACAAGCCCAAGCCCTTCGTCTGGACCAAATCCGCCGACGCCATCCTCGCCGCTGTCCAGCGCGGGAGACAAGCGTTAGAAGCTATCACTAGCTTTGCATCCTCATTTGAGCGGTTCGAGGAGTTTACATGTCGCTTTCTTCTTGCACGGAGGAACGTGAGCTTCGAGGGGGTCGATGCCTGGTGGAAGGAGGTGGCGACAAGCAGCGAGAGACAGATGGGAAGCTTCGTGGCTCTCTGGATATCCGATTTTTTGGGGCCACCTCCATTGCTCCCGAAGAAGCTGGTCGAGCTCAGGAACGACTGCGTCCACAAGGGGCGCATTCCGCCCGAGAGTGAGGCAAAGGCATACGGCGAAGCGGTGCTCCGCACAGAAGTCAGTGGGATTGTCACACTGAGGAACTGCTTCGACAGCGAACTCGACTACGACGACTTCGTTGAGCACCACATCATTCGTCCCGGTGCAAGCGAGCCTCACCTTCCGAGTTTCGTGGGGAATACTGTCCTTAGCGGAATGTGGCGGTCCAACGAATACCAGCCGGACGAAGACGAGTCCGAGAGTGGCGAGGGCCTTCAAAATCGGGTCAGCCAGAAAAACACGACCGACGCGACGAGGTTGACGATGGACCGGGCATTGCGCACCTTCGCCGGCTTGCGCTCACTTGGGCTGCGTCGAACATAGACGCTGCCGGGCCTTCGCTTCCGCTCGCACGCTCGCAATTGTTCACTCTCGGCTGAGCGAAAGGGCAAGTATCTGGCGGCGTTTCCGGACTCGGCGTAGCGGCCCGTCGCGGGCATACGCGGGCGACGCTTGATACAGGGCTGGCGCCGTCCGCGCGGGTGCTTCGGAGCGCGGAAAGCGCCCCGGGCCGGATTGCCTAGCGTGTCTTTCGTGACGCCGCTTTTGAGGGGGATGCGACCAGGCTGCTTTGCAGCAGTTCCGGATGGTTCGCGAGAAACTCCTGGATCGCTTGAGCTGCCGGTATTTGGCCTCGGAAATACGCGTGCTGACCTGCGTTTTGGCCTCGGCGCTGGCATGCTCGATCAGGGTCTGAACCGTTATGCCCCGCAGGACAGCGGCCAGCGGGCGGGCAAGCTCGCATCCGCTACAGCTGGGCGGCGGCTTATGCCTGGATTCATTGGCATTTTCGAGTGGCGGCAATGGGGAGTTGGGTTTGCTAGCTTGTTAGATTGCAATCTATCATGCAAGTTAGCATGCATGCTGTCATGGTTGCTTGTTATCTTGCCAGCGGCGAAGAGAGCGTCAGTGTGGGCCACCGGCGGCAGCCGCTGCCGGGCCGATCAGGAGAACCCACCCATGCGCATCTACATCATTGGCAATGACGGAATCACGCTCTGCCGCGAGCCCCCGGCCGCAGTCAGTAAGGGCGAGATTGTCGTGGCTTCAACCGAGGAATTGCATGCAGCGCCGCTCAGCGGCAAGCGGCTGCTGGCCCTGTGGAACGCTCTGCCCGGTGTCGAGAAACGGCGGAAAGTTGGCGACCGCGCGGCACTGATCGATCAGCTGTGGTCCTGGTCGCATGCCGTGGGGCATCGCTTCGTCAAGGGGCTGTTCGCCGGAGCCGTGCCCGATGCGGTGATGGCGCGCTATCTCATCCAGGACCACCGCTTCCTCGACAGCTTCTTGACGCTGCTCGGTGCGGTGCTCGCCAGCGCCGACACGTTCGCGGCCCGGCTTCGCTTCGGTCGCTTCATCGGCATGGTGTCGAGCGAGGAGAACACCTATTTCCTCCGCGCGTTCGAGGCGCTCGGCGTCACGGAGGACAGGCGCGCGGCCGATCCCGATACGCAGCCGACCGCCGGCTTCCAGGCGATAATGCGCGAGGCGGCGGAAACGCGCAGCTATGCGGGCGCGCTCTCGGTCCTCGTCGTGGCCGAGTGGCTCTATCTCGACTGGGCCTCCCGCGCGCCGAAGCCGCTGCCGGACAACTTCGTGCACGCCGAGTGGATCACGCTCCATGACAATCTAGGTTTTCGCGGCTTCGTCGATTTCCTGCGCGCGGAGTTGGACCGGGTCGGCCCCGCGCAGGCGGATCTGTGCCGCGACTTCTTCCGTCGGGCTGTCGCCCTCGAACTCTCCTTCTTCGAAGCCGCCTACGCCGAGTAGACCTGACGCTGCCCGCAGCTTGGCAGTTTGGCAGCCCACTTGGGGTCGCACTTCGACGCCAATTCACAGATTTAAAGCGCCGCTCCCGGTGCGGATGGCTTCCCCGATGTTGGGCCGCCACCTCGAGGCAGGACCAGGGCGTGGTGGATGGGCGTGCGAGGTTCCAACGACTGCGATCCGCTCTGGGCTGTTTCCTCCTGCGGTTGGCGCATCGGTCGGCGGTATCAAACGCGACGGGCTTAGATCGCCTCACAGCAATGGCGGCGCTTTCGGCGAGCGGCGCGTTTGCTTCCGTCGGGTGGCAGCGCGGAATTGCTCTCCGTACTGCCGCACAAGCGCCGCCGCCGGTTTTAGCCGGATGCCGACGCCGCCCCGATCGTCGACAAAGGCGCACTCGGCGGCAAGTCGCTTGATGACATCCTCGGCGGTCAAGATCGGCGGCATCTCGCTACCCTGGCAGACGTGCGCCGGCTTCTCCTCGCAAGCGCCGGTCTTAAGCTTTTATAGATCGCGAGCGAGCAGCCTTCACTCGGCGCACTCGATGCGAGCCACCTTCATCACCACGGCGCTCGAAAAACGGCGCCCAGTTCGAGGACGTGCAGAAGACCGTCGGACATCGCGACCCGAGTACGACGAAGCTGTATGATCGCCGCGGCTACAATCCGGAGAAGGCGGCGCGCTTTTTTTGCGACGTACTAACTAGCCAAGGGCTCCGCCCTCGATATCCCTGAAGGGAAACGTCCTCCGTCACATCGCCTCACAACGAGAACAAAATTCTCGTTACGCCGCCCATAACGGGCTAATTACTTATCCTGCTGAGGTCGAGTTCCATATTCAACAGAGAAGCACCTCGCAGCCGCATCGATAGCCTTGACGGTCATCGCCGTCCCTCGCTGAGCGTGCCCGGAGCCAATGCATCGACCCTTGACACATTGATGGGCAATGTATATGCAGGACTGATGGCTAAAGCACTGATCCGCCCCCGCGCTGTTCCGAAGGCCGCGCCAGATTTCACGAGCCGAGCGTATTGGAACGGTACGATCAAGATGAGCCTGTCAAAATTTTTCATCCTGTGCGTCCTGCATGAGAGGCCGATGCACGGCTACGACATCGCTACTGCGGTGGAACGCTCGACCAATGGATCCTGCTCGCCGACAGAGGGAACCATCTACCCGGTGCTCCGTGAATTCGAGGAAGGCGGCTATGTCACCGTAGAGGCCGAGGTGGTCTCGGGCCGCGAGCGCAAGGTGTACACGCTCACCGATCGCGGACGCAAAGCATTCAAGGTCGCTGTCGAGGCCTGGATGGATGTGACGCGCTGCCTGATCGCCTCGGAGCATGTGGCCGAAGGCGGCGGCCGAAAGCCAAGCTCACAGAACCGTTGTCGGTAGAGTGTCTTTAATGACCGGCAGCGCTATTTGATCACTGACCCTAGGAGGAAGCCATGCTACGTAAGCTCAAGCTCATTGCCGGGTCTTCCCTGCTTATCGGCGGTCTCGCGTTTGCGACCTACGCCGAGGATCAGCGAACCATCCCGTCATCGCCCGGTGACAATCAGGGCATGATGGGCGCCGGTAAGGCTGGGATGATGCACCAGATGCCGCAGCAGATGACCGAGCAAATGACCCGGATGATGCAGCAGATGACTCCTGAAATGAGGGAGCAGATGACGCGGATGATGGAGGACTGCAATCGCATGATGGAAAGCTACATCCAACAACAGTCCACCCCGCCCGAACCGGAGAAGAAGGGTTAGCTGCTCATCCGATATCGCGTTGCCGGTGTCGATGGCGCCAGCTTGAGGACGTGCAGAAGGCCGCCGGCCACCGCGATCCGGGCACGACCAAACTCTATGACCGCCGCGGCTACAACCCGGGGAGGGCGGCGAGCTTTTTTGCGACCTATTAAAACTACCGGTCGCGGTAGCCGCCAGCTTGCGATCACGCGGGCTTGAAGGATATTTTGCATCCGCCCATTTCTCGACAGGCATGGCAGCGGTCCTCAAACGTCTCCTGACACTGTGTTTGGTGCTGGCTGTTCTCGTCGGCGTGACAGTTCAGCTTTTGCCGTGCAGCTCATCCGGAGCGGACATGAGCATCCGCTCCGACATGGCAGCCGGGCGCACGGGGCCGGAAGCTCCCTGCGCCGGCCACGTACCGGCCTGCATCGATCACTTCGGATGCCTGCCGGGACCGGCCATTCCCGCTTCGCCGGCCGCGATGACTGTCGCGCTCCAGTGGACAACGCTCGCTTTCAATCTGACGACAGCGCCGCTCTCCGGATTGATCATCGAGCCCGAACTCTCACCACCGATCCCCACGACGACCTGAGACTTTCCGCGGATTCAGGTTGAACCAGCCCTCCGGCTCGAGATGAGGCGGACTGCGGTTTGCGAGGATCTATCGAATGAGAGTGTCACGGCGCGCGCTCATGTTGGGCGCGGGTGCCTCCGCGTTGGGATCGGTGCTTCCGTTGCGGCGGAGCTTTGCGGACGCCCAGGTTAAGGAAATCCGGCTGGTCGCCAAATCAGCGACCGTCAATCTGACGGGCCGGGGCCACCCGGATACCGCCGTCTGGGCCTATGACGGTGCCGTTCCGGGCCCTGAAATCCGCATCCGGCAAGGCGATCGTCTCCGGGTGGCGGTAAGCAACAAACTCGGCGAAGCGACGACCGTACACTGGCACGGCATTCGTCTACCCAATGCGATGGACGGCGTTCCCGGCGTCACGCAGCCGCCGATTCAACGCGGCGAGAGCTTTACCTACGAGTTCACCCCGCCCGATGCCGGGACCTTCTGGTATCATCCGCACGCCGATACGCTGCAACAGCTTGGGCGCGGGCTTGCCGGCGCCTTGGTCGTCGAAGAACGCGCGCCTCCTCCCGTCGACCGCGACCTGCTCTGGTTCATCGAGGACTGGCGGCTTGACGACGGCGCACAGATCGCCCCCGGCTTCGACAACCGGATGGAAGCGGCGATGTCGGGCCGCATCGGAAACACTGTCACGATCAACGGCAGCGTTCCCGATCGCATCTCCGTCAAAGCTGGAGAGCGGTTACGGGTGCGGGTGGTCAACGCGGCGATCGCCCGGATCATCGCGCTTCGCTTCGTGGGACACCAACCTGTCGTCGTCGCCTATGACGGCCAGCCCTGCGATCCGCATACGCCCGAAAGCGGTCGGCTCGTGCTGGGGCCGGCGATGCGCGCCGACGTGATCCTCGACATGCAAGGCATGCCGGGCCGCGGTTACACCGTGACCGATGATTTCTATGGCGAGCTTGCGTACCGGCTCGTCGAGCTCGCCTACGAACTTGGGAAGCCGATGCACGATCGCCCACCGGCAAAGCTGCCCGACAATCCGTTACCCGAGCCTGACCTCAATGCCGCCGAGCGCCATGAGATCGCGCTCCAGGGCGGCATGATGGGCGGTATGGGAATGATGCGCATGGGCGGGGCGGCCTGGGCGATGAACGGTAGGTCGATGACCGGGGACGGCGAACCGGACATGCCGCCGCTGCTCACGCTGCGCCAGCGGCAAAGCTGCGTGCTCACACTTCGCAACGAGACGGCGTGGTGGCACCCGATGCATCTGCACGGTCACAGCTTTCGGGTGATCAGCCGTAACGGCGAACCGAACCCATTACGGGAGTGGCGGGATACGGTGCTGGTGCCGCCACGCGAAAGCGCCGAAGTCGCCTTCGTCGCCGACAACCCCGGCGACTGGATGTTTCATTGCCACGTTACCGACCACCAGGAGGCCGGGATGATGAGTATCATCCGCGTGGCGTGAGGCCCATGACGTCGCGGGTCCTGATTGCAATGGCCGCGGCCGCGAGCGCTCTTGGGGTGCTGCTCCTCGGTTACGCGTTTGGGCCGCCACTTCTTTTCACCAGAACGACGCAGCGGGAGCCTCCTGCGCTTGCAGTTCCGGGCGGCTTCCCCGGTTCGGCCAATCCCCTTGAGCTTTCCGTTTTCGATCAGCCCCGCGCACTGCCCGAGATCCGCTTCGCCGATGGCGAGGACCGTGCATTAACACTTGGCGATTTCCGAGGGCGAGTAGTGCTTCTCAACGTCTGGGCAACCTGGTGCGTGCCGTGCCGGGAGGAGATGCCCGCCCTAGATCGCCTCCAGGGAAGGCTTGGCGGCGAAGATTTTGTCGTCATACCGCTGTCGATCGACCGCGAGGGTGTCGCGGCGGTCAAGCCGTTCTATCAGCGGCTCGGGCTCGAAAAGCTCGGCATCTATGTCGACCTGTCCGGTCGAGGATCGCGCGGGCTCGCCCTTCCGGGTGTCCCGACAACATTGCTGATCGACCGCGAGGGCCGCGAGATCGCCCGGAAGATGGGTGCCGCCGAGTGGGACAGTCCCGAAATGCTGTCGCTGGTCCAGCAGACCATCCATCCACGATCGGCTGGCAACGGAGCCCGAGATCGATGAACGGCGCGTCAGCCTTCGGCTCAAACACCCGAGGTGGGAGCCGGATGCCCGAATTGGGCACGTCCGGTTCTGTGCGGGTTCGGCTTGTTGACGAGCTTCGCTTTTGCTCCCGAGCAGATCGCGTAATTCACGAAGACAAGGACAACACCATGACGACAAGACGAACCCTGTTGCTCACCATATCCGCCCTTGCCCTAGCGGGTCCGGTGCAAGCCTCGCCCGTCGCCGTGACGCTCTACAAGAATCCGGAATGCGGATGCTGCGATGGTTACGCCGATTACCTTCGGGGTCACGGCTTCGCGGTTACGTCCAAGGCGACCAACGACCTTGCCGAAATCAGCCGCAAGGCGGGCATCCCCTCGGACCTTCAGGGCTGCCATACCGCCTTTATTGGGGATTACGTCGTGGACGGGCACGTGCCGGTCGAGGCGATAAACAAGCTACTAACGGAGCATCCGGCAATTAAAGGCATCACCTTGCCGGGCATGCCGCCGGGCTCTCCCGGCATGTATGGCACGAAGACCGGCCCGTTCACGATCTATGCGATCGACGAAGCCGGGAAGTCGACAGTCTATGTGACCTTATAGCGTGAGCCAAAGAGCAGATACATGATCCAAATCTCGAAATACCTGATTCTGGCCGGTGTTACGTCGGTCACACTCGTCCTCGGTAGGCTGGCGCTTGCCGAGGGCTCCAGTGGCATGATGGGCGGCATTGGTCGTGGCGGCATGATGGGCCACGGCATGCAGGGCTGTACGCAGATGATGCAGGGCCGGTTTGGGGGCGGTAGCCACCGGCCAAACGAGCAATGGCGGCACAGATAGCGCTGGGTAGACCTGGCCGGGCGAAATGACTCCCGCTGCACGATGGCTGGTCGGTGGGACCGTGGCTATCGGTTTGCTCGGGGCCGGAACGCTGTTGTGGTTGAACGTCGGCGCCGAGACGACCAACACCGATCCGGACAGCCCGAGCCTCGTCGCGCACGGGAAGACCGTCTACGTGCAACATTGCGCGTCCTGTCACGGCGCAAAACTTGAGGGCCAATCGAATTGGCGCGAGCGCCTGCCGAACGGACGCCTGCCCGCGCCACCGCACGACCCGACCGGGCACACTTGGCACCACTCGAACAAGCAACTATTCGATATGATCAAAGATGGCACCGCTGGGATCGTGCCCGGCTACGAAACCGACATGCCCGCCTATAAGGACATCCTCAGCGATGCTGATATTTGGGCCGTGCTGTCGTTCATCGAAAGCACTTGGCCTCCGGAAATCCGCGAACGTCAGAAACGCATCAGTGAGCGCAGCCATTAGCTGGCCCGCCGGCAAGGCACCGTTGACGGCGGCCGGTGTCAATTGGACCTTCGCTAGAACAAGCCGCTATCGTCAATTCTACAGAGTGATATAGCGCAATATCATACGTAGGCTTCCAGAGAGGGACGGCTAACCGCTATGCAACTCACGCCGATCATCGAAAAAGAGCCCGTCGAACAGTCAATCCCGCGCCCACCGTCCGATGATCTTCTGAAGCTCCGCGAGGCCATCGGTCAGAGCGGCGGGACCGGGCTGCAGGATCAGTGGCGACTTTATCTCGTACACGTCCAGGTGCTGCACGGCTGGAATTTGCCCAAAACCTGGCCGCGCCATAACCCGCTCGGGCCGGAATTTCTTGCCGCACCAGGAGCCGATGATCAGATCGGGCTCCCGCGCAACCACCTCATCGATCGTCACCACGCGATCCTTTGCTGCACCTTGACTTGCACGATCAGCGAAGACGTCGATGCCGCCTGCGATCGCGACGAGCTCCGAGACCCATCCAATCCCGGAGATCAGCGGATCATCCCACTCCTCGAAGAACACCCTCGGCCGCTCCGGTAAGGATGCCCCGCGCTTTCGGGCTTCGGCCAAACGCGCCTCGAGCGTGCCGACAAGCTGCTCGGCCCGTTCGCTCGCATCCACCATCGCACCGACTGTCCGGATCATATCGAGGATCCCTGCGACGCTTCGTTGATTGAAGGCGTGGACGTCGGTCCCGCGGCGAATGAGATCGGCGGCGATGTCCGCCTGCAGATCGGAGAACGTCAGGACGAGATCAGGCGTCAGCGCGAGGATCTTGTCGATATTCGCCGAGGTGAAGGCGCTCACACGGGGCTTTTCACGGCGAGCCTGGGGCGGACGCACAACATAGCCGGAGATCCCGACGATGCGATCCTGCTCGCCGAGCAGATACAGCGTCTCGACGGTCTCTTCGGTCAGGCAGACAATTCGTCTCGGCGGAAACATCGAACCCCTCGGCCCTCGAGTAGCTGGCGACTTTAGCCCATCCTGATCGGCGCGGCCGCTGCTCAATCCTCACGGCGACGCCGCCAAGGTGAAAGGCGCTAACGAGCCGACGAGCTCACAGCAGCTGGCGACGACGCCAGCGTGGCGGTCTGGGAACGGATAATCGATGCCATCGGGAAGCTTGCGAACCCGACACCCCCGGAGCGGTGCACTGATCTGGCGACACTGTTGGCACCCTTTCTCTGGGGCGTTGGATCAGCTCCTCCACAGAGGTGATCAGATTACGACGCCTGCAGAGCGCCGCCGTCGACTACGATGGTCTCGCCGGGGCTGAAGCCGGTCTTCATCGGATACAGGTAGGCTTCGGCGATATCCTCAAGCCTGCCTACCCGGCCGAGCCGTAAGCGGGCGCCGTTGCGCGCGAAAGTCGCCAGCCGGGTCGCATTGACCGTGATGCGGTAGGGGGCGAACTCCAGCGCCATCGCCGGGTCAGCGACAGGATGCCGCCCTTGCTCGCCACGTAGTGCACGCCCCGAGGCTAACCGCGCGCCGCATCCGAGGCTATGTCGGTGATTGCCCCTCGCCGCCCAGCCGAGACCAACGCCTTCGCGACGTACTACCCGCAAAGGCACGAGCCATTCAGTTTGGCTTCCGGTACTTGGTCCTAGTCGCACTGCGTCATTTCGAGAAGGGGGATGGGCGGGAACACCCTGGCATTGTTGATCAGGACGTGGACCGGGCCGACCCTTCTTGGGCGGCTGGCACGACCGCCTGCACTTGCTCGATCCGGCCCATGTCTGCCTTGGCCAAGATCGAGCATCGACCGCAGGCGTGTACCTCGTCGGCAACACGTTGCGCGGAACCGTCGTCGTCGAGCTAATCGATCGCCACGTCGGCGCCAGCGGCAGCAAATTCCAGCGCGATAGCGCGGCCGGTCCCCTGCTGCGGCCCCGTGACCAGAACCACCTTGCAACGTGTGACACCGATCGCTGAGGATTCCGCAGGCCCGTTCCATCGAGCATGGTTGTTCGGCATCCCGCGCGAAGCGAACTACACAGTGGCGGTCATCGTCCGGTGCTCGCCTTCAGCGCCGATGACTGAGAGCCTACCGACAAGCCCGCGGCGGTCAGGCCGAGCGATCCGCCGTTGCCGGCCGGCCCGCCTCGGAAGACCTGGTCAATATAGGCTACCGGCCCGCCATTAACCGCCATCCGGGCTGTGGCTTGCGCGAAGGCGGCGGCCCTCGCGAACTATATGTGGCGCCGCCAATCTCAACCCAACAGTCCTTCACGCCGCCAGCTCACAGACATTGACGGTACCCACGGGCAAGGCCCGCACGACATCGATCAGCTGTCGGTGATGCGACAACACGATGACCTGCACATGGCTTGAGAGGTCGGAGAGCGCGGCAAGGGCGTTCGCGGTGCGCCCATAGTCGTCGAAAGTCTGCAGAAGGTCATCGGCTATGAACGGCAGCGCCGGCGCCTTCTCAGCGTAGTCTTCGATCATGACAAGGCGAAGCGCCAGGAAGAGCTGGTCGCGGGTGCCGTCCGACAGCTGCTCGATCCGCTTCGTCGTGGTCCGGTCTGCTTCGATCGCGGTAAGGAACGGTGCTCCGTTCTCGTCTTCGTCGGCGGCGATTCCGGCGTAGGCGCCGCCGGTGATCCGCGCAAATGCGGCGCCGACCCGCCGAACGAGGTCGCTGTCCCCAGCCTCGCGCAGACGCTCGATGCCTTGCCGCAACAGACATCCAGCCGCATGATCAAGCAAGGCTTCGGCGCTGATCCGGGCGATCGACGCTATTGCCGCTTGGCGGCGTTCCTCTGCGTCAATCGCGTTGTCGCCCGCCTCGATCCTCTGCCTTTCTGCGAGAAGGCGCTCCTCATCGCGCGCGGCGTCCTCGCGATCTTTCGACAAGCGTTCGGCATCGAGCCGCAGCTGCTCGAGTTCAGTGTCGAGGTTCTCCGCCGGCACCCCTTCAATCTCGCGTTCTAGCGCCTCAATCGGCCAGCCGTCGCCGATTTCGACGAGCCTCGCCTCGATCTCGATCAATTTCGCCTCGGCGTCACTGCGCCGGCGAGCGAGTGTGATGCGGCTCGCGATCTCCTCAGCGGCGGACGCGCCGATCTCCTGCTGCAGGGCCTCGAGCACCGCTTTGCCACATTCGTGTTCGGTCACGGACTCCCCGAGCTTCGCTCGAGCGTTCATCTCTTGGGCGAGGAGAATGTCGCGCCGCACCTCGGTTTCCCGATTGTCCTTCAGTCGCTTCCGCAACTCCCCGGCCGCGGCTTCGGCGGATTGGCCGATCAAATCCGGCGTCACCGCGGCGACTAGGTCGGCGACCCGCATCTCGAACTCGGCGATGTTCTGCCTCATCCCGGCGACGCGGTGATCGAGGTCGGCGAGCTTACGTCGCTCGAGGTGCGCCTCCTCGATCAGCTCTATCGACTTCCCGACCCCAGCGGGTGTCTCGGTCGGCGGCCGGTTGAGCCGAGACAGACATTCGCGCCACTCGGACTGCCACGTCGCAAAGGCCTGCTCCGCGAGATTTCGCTCGTCGAACGCCTGCCGATGCAGGCGGCGAAACGTTTCGATCTCCGCCCGAACGCGATCTCGCTCCTGCCTCGCTTCGGCGCAGCGGTCGATCACCTGCTGAGCCGTCGAGAGCGCCTCGGCGAGGGACGCGCATTTCTCCGGGGGGAGGAGCCTGGCGAGCCGATCACGCGCTGCCTCCTGCCGCTCGGCCTCGGCCTCGACGGCCTGCTGCGCAACATCCCTTTGCATCCGAGCCTCTAGCACCGCCTCGCGTGCAGCGATCACTTCGCGCAGGTCCCCGGGGTCCGGGATCTCCGCGAAGCCGAAGGCTCCGGCCACCGCCGCCCACCGGTGCGCTGCGTCCTTGCATGCGTCGCGCGCTTCGACGACCCCCTGCCCGGCGGTGCCAATTTCCTTATTGAGGCGCGCAATGATGAGCTCCTGCTCGGCGATTGCCGCTAGGCGACGGCTCTCTTCGTCGCGGCGGTCAGCGAGGTCGTCGGCTGCGCCGATCGCGCGCTCGAACACGGTTGCGAGGCCGAGCGGCATGGCGTAAGCCGCGATCTCCGATTCGAGGGCTTTGCCTTCAAACTTGCTGCGGCGAATCAACGACCAGCCAAGGTCGCGATGCGCGCGGACCGCCTCGATCGCGGCCACATCAGGAACGGGTTTCCCTTCCCGCTCCCGAGCGAGCCGCTCTGCCGCCGCACTGAGCTCGCTGCTCAGCCGTTCGACCTCGCGCTCGACGTCGACCTGAGTGGCTCTGGCCTTTTCAACCGCCGTGGCGGCACGGTTCATCCCCTGGCGGGACGGCGGGACGACGGCCGCGAGCGCCTCCACACCCCGGTCCCATAGCGGGACCTTTGCTAAGGCCGCGACGAGCCGCGCCTGATCCAGCGCGAGCTTGGCCTGCAAATCGATAAGCCGGCGCACCGGATCCCCATCCGCGTGAGCCTCCTCCACCCGGGCTTCGAGATCAGCCGCGTCGTCCGACTCGCCGATTTGCCCGAGCGCGTCTTTCGCCGCGGCGATCTCGCTCTCGCATTTCGCCGCGTCCGCCTCGGCGCTTCGCAGCCTTTCTGCCAGCGCCCCGTGCTGCGTGATCAGCTCGCGCGCCGTGGCGACCTGCGGCCCGTTCGGGGGGATCGCCGTGATCTCGTCGGCCGACCCCGCTCCGAGGGCGGAGAGCAGTTCTGCGAGCCGCGCCGAGGCCTGTCTCTGCTCGGTCTCGCGCCGGGGCAGGTCCCGGTGGTCGGAGGCGATCTGATCGCGCGCCCGCTCGATATCGTCGATGCGCTCTCCTTCTACGAGCAAGCCGCAGTCCAGCCGCTCGGCGGCCAGTGCTTCCAGGATGCTCTGAAGCCGGTCAGTCGCGGCTTTGTGCTCCCGCTCGGCGATCTCGACGGCCTGCCGCGCGTCACGCCAACGGCGCTCGGTATCACTAGGAAGGCGGGGCGCACCGGACGTGTGTTCGACTTCCTGCTGGGCGGCGCACCATTGCTCGAGCCACGGCTGCACCCGCTTGATCCGCTCCAACTGCTCAATCCGAGCCTGGTCTCTCGCCTGCCTAGTGGCCAGGGAATCGCGCCGATCACGTGCAAAGGTGAGCTTGGTACTCGATTCCTCCCAGTCTCTCGGTTGGATGGTCGCGGCGCGTACAGCCGCAACCGCACCGTGGAACGCGTCGAGCTCCCGATAGAAAGGTCGCGAGCCGACCCGATGACCCGGCGCGAGCTGATCCCGTGATCCTTCATACTGGTCACGAAGTCGGCGCAAGCCGGCAACGCCACTCCCGGCGGCGAACAGCGCCTCGGCCAGATCGCCGCCAGAGGCGAGCATCGCGTTCGCCCCGCTGCGCAAGAGTTCGCTGTCGAGTGCGAATAGGCGTTCGAAGAGCACTCCATCGGCCTCGCCGATCAGCTGTTTCAGGATGGCTGGGTCGAGGCTGTTGCCCTCGCCGTCGAAGAGCGTGTTGCCAATGCCTTTTCGCCGGCCGATTGCGAACGGAACGCCGTTGCCGTCGATGCCCTCGGCGATGAGGCGCATGCCCGGATATCCGAATTGGAACGCCATTTTGGTCTGGCCGCGTATGCCGAACAGCAGATCGTGGAACGCTTGGCGCAACACGGTCTTGCCGCCGCCGTTGGGCGCCACGACGAGATTGATGCGGCCAGGATGCGGGTCGAGGGATAGCCGGACGGCCGCGAAATGCGCGTAATTTTCGAGTGAGAACGACGTCAACCGCATGACGGTCACACCTCCCCTGTCAGGCGGGCGAGAACCAACTCGCGAGCTCTTTTCAACAGCTCTGGGCCGCCCTGGCGGAGTGGATGCTTGAGCGGAAGTTCGATCCCGGGCAGCCGGTGCCGCAGCCGTTCCGGATATTCCCCGAGCAGATCGGGCCCCATTTCGCCGATCAGTTCGTCCAGCACTTTGGAGAACCGGCCGATGACATCCGGCCGGTCGCGCAGGCCTTCAAGATCCGCCGCCGATGCGGTCGCGACCACGACTGATTCGATCCAGACGGCGTCGGCCCCATGCTGGCGGCCCTCGGCGATGACACCCTGCCGGACACGGTCGGCTTCGCCGATCAGCTCCCCATGGAGCGGCGTCACCCCCGTCAGCGTCACGCGAGCGGCGACGGGCCTCCCCTCCGCCGCCTCGAGCGACGACGAGAGTGCCTGGCCTACACGGGCCATCGCGCCATCGAGATCCCGCTCGCTCGCCAGCGGGACCTCGACGGCGCACCACCGTAATATGTCGAACGGGCGGTGGTCGACCGCGATCACATGCCCGCCGCGCACGGTAACTAGGCTGGCGCCTTTGGGCCCGCACTCGCGGATCTGCCGCCCCTGCAGGTTGCCCGGGAAGACGATCCAGGGATCTTGCTGCACGATCTCGCGGGCATGGACATGGCCGAGCGCCCAATAGTGATAGCCTTTGGCGGCGAGCGTTTCGACCGTGGTCGGCGCGTAAGGATCGTGGCCGGGTCTGCCGGTGAGCGCGGTGTGCAACAGACCGATATTCAAAAGACCGGGCACGGCATTAGGGTAATTCCGTGTCAGATTATCGCTGACGGATCGGTTGGCGAAGCTCTGTCCATGGATCGCCACCCCGCGGTCCTCGAACACGACGCGTCCGCACCGGTCGTGCGGCAGCAGCGTCACCCCGTCCGGCAGCCGCAAATGGCGGGTGATGACCGACGCGGCGTCGTGGTTACCGGCTGCGATGACCAGCGGGATCCCTGCATCCACAAGCTTCGCTGCCTGCTCGGTGAAAAAATGGCCGGTCCCCCAATCCTGCCAGTCGCCATCATAAAGATCGCCGGCGATCACCATGAAGGCGACCTGCTCCTCGATCGCCGCATCGACGAGGTTACGAAACGCCGCCCGCGAGGCCCCACGCAACAGCTGCGCCGGCGCGTCCGGATCGGCCTCCAGCCCGCGCATCGGGCTGTCGAGATGGAGATCGGCTGCATGTAGGAAGCGGAATTCGTTCATATGACCCTCCGAACCCAGCCATCGGGGACGCCAAACCGGGCGTGTGAATGGCGGCGACGCCGCCGGTCGAGCCAGGCGGTTATGACAGCGCCATCGTCGCTGACGACGAGGACGAACCCTTCGAAGAGCTCGACGTAGCCCATCGGCCGCCGAACGCATCGAATTTGACGGTTGGCCGCGGGTAGCAGTGGCCGCCACGGTGCAGCTCTCTTTAGACTTCCGGCAACCTCCTGCCGCACTGCAACCTCAGATGGAGACATGGCGCTTCCGTTTGTTCAATCCGGAGCGCGGAATATAGTGCACGGATTCGCCCGCAAGAGAGGTCGGGGTTACCCCCCGGGACAGGGAGAATGAGGACAAAACGCGAACGATCGGCACCGCATGATCATCAGAAGGTGGAGCGCCTTAAGTTTATCGACGAAGAGCTCTTCTGGGCCGGGAAGATTACGCGCCGTTCGATCGAGGAAGCCTTCGGCGTTTCCGAAGAGACGGCAAAAGCCGATCTGCGCGACTACCGTCGAGGCTATGCCCCGGATCTCACACCCGATCCGCGTGACAATGTCTATCGCGTGTCGATCGAGTTCGAGCCGCGGCTGTCCGGCCCGGATCCCGAGAGCTATCTTGATCGGCTCACCAGGCGTCCCGTCCCGGTGCTCGAGATCGACATCGTGCCGAACGTCGATCGACGCCCGATTGACCGCACCATTCTGCAGAGCATCATCCGCGCCATCCTAGAGGTGCGCGAGATTGAGATCTTTTATCGATCGCCCCGTGCCGAGGCAGCAAGGCTGTACCGCATCTTTCCCCATGCTCTGCTGCACGACGGTTTTCGGTGGTCAGTTCGATGCTACATCAGGCGCGAGACGGGGAGCCATTGGGGCGAAATGGTACTGGACCGCATCGAGGAGGTTTCCGCGCAGACGTGGCCGGCCGGGCCGGCTCTGATCGGCGGCGACACGGAGTGGCAAAGCGTCGTCGAGATTGAGCTGATGCCAAACCCGGGTCTCGATGCCGCCGCCCGTTCGGCGATCGAAGAACAGTATGGCATGAAAAGTGGCCGCAAGCTCGTTTGCGTCCGGCAGTGTATGCTCACGTATTTCCTCAAGCGCTATCAGCTTGAGGAGCCCACCACGTTGAAGGCTCCTCACCAGGCACCGCTCTCTCTGTACAACCGCAAGATGGCGGCCGAGCTGATGCCGATGGGCATGCGGGTTCCCCTCGCGGAGACCGATGCAGCCGCCCCAACGCTAATGTGGCGCCTAGGGGAACTCCTTCCCGAACTCTGTGAACAGGCGATCTTGGAACGGGCTTTGAAACACCTGCTGCTCGAGGTCACCCGAGAGAAATGCTAACCCGGTGCACCATCGAGTAGTCGGGTGGGCATCATAGCACCGACGCAGATTATAAGGGCCCAGGCGCTTTCCGAGCCAATTGCGCGTCAAGAAATCACTCGGGCGGCGTCGACGGTGATGTCGTAATGCGCCTGGTCCTCGTCGGCGCAGGATTTGGGGAACCAGCTGCGCACCTCTCGGCACTGGGTAATTTCGGTCCGGCGCGGCCAACGCTCTGCTCAGCCCGCAGCGGGAAGAGACAGCTCAATTGAGCAGCAGCGTCAGGCGTCCACAGCTCCAAGGTCCCGGAACAGCCCGCCCGAACCTGGTCGAACTGCCTGGTGGTGGGCGGCATCGCCGACGTCGCCCGTATCACCGCCCGGTGCACCGAGAGAGATGAACAATCTCCGGCGAAGGTGATCTTCGGCAAGATCCGCCCATTTGCTGGCGGCAGGCGGGAGCATGGCGGATGTCGCGTTGTGTCGCTGTTATGTCGCTCAGCGAGTTCGGCGGGGTTCGGCTCCACCTCGATGCCCGCAGCCAACACACCAAACGATCACGGGAGCTCGGCTTTCGCCCCATTGCCGATCGTCATCAGGCTACCCGCTAGACTAGAGCCCGGCCCAGGGCGTGGGGGCGCGAGAATAGCTACTCACAATCATCCGCTGTCGTGTTATCCTCAATTAACGGTTTCCCCGTACAAGTAGGCCGTACCGATCAAGCAGAACGGATGCAACTTTTTGGGTAGGCGCTAAGGTGATGGCGCGCGCACCTTGGGGGCACTCATCAAGAGCCAGCGAACGGAGGCCGACGAGGCTAGAGCTCTGGGCGACATCGACCCCGCGATCCTGAAACACTACCCAGACCTTAATCCAGACCAGCGCGCAATTGTCGGGCATCTCGATGGACCGCTGCTCGTGATCGCGGGGCCGGGGTCCGGCAAGACTTACAGCATCGTTCTACGGGCGCTGAATCTGCTGCTCCTCGGTAAGGCGGCACCGAAGCAGCTAGTGCTGTGCACCTTCATCGAGAAGGCCGCCTTCGAGATGCGCGACCGTCTTGCCTCCGCTGCACGGAAAGTCGGCTACGCTCACGATATTTCGGAGCTGACAGTCTCCACGATCCACAGTTTCTGCAACCGTGTGCTCACACAACACCGGCATCGGACAGAGCTTGGACACAGTTACGATACTCTCGACGAGCTGACGCAGCTCCTTTTCGTCTTCGAGCACTTCGACGAGATAATCGGGCCCCCACAGAACGACCTATTCCTCCTCCGTTGGAAAACTCGGTGGACGGCGATCGAAGGGGCTCGCGGCTATTTCGACAAAATTACCGAGGAGCTCGTCGATCCCGAACAGCTCACCGCTTCCTCTGATTCGTTTCTCCACGCAATCGGCAGCGCCTATCGCCAGTACGAACGAGCTTTGCTCGACGCCAACCGCATCGACTTCGCGCATTTACAGCAGCTCGTATACGGCCTGCTTGGGGATGCCGGCACCGAGGATGCGGTAAGCCGTGACCTCCGTTACGTGCTCGTGGACGAGTACCAGGACACCAACTACGTCCAGGAGCAGCTCCTGCTGAGGCTTACGGAGAAGAGCCGAAACCTCTGCGTTGTCGGAGACGAAGATCAAAGTCTCTATCGCTTCCGCGGCGCCACCGTGCGGAACATCCTGGAGTTCCCAGAAAGGATGCCCGGCTGCACGGTCGTCAAGCTAACCATTAATTATCGCTCCCACCGGGCAATCGTGGACCGCTACGACCGCTGGATGGGTTCGGCCGATTGGTCCAACCCGAACGGCGTCCCGTTCCGCTACGACAAGATGATCGAGGCCGATGCGGCAGCGACCCATCCTGACTACCCAGCCGTTATCGCCATCTGGGGGCGTAATCGGAGCGACGAAGCCACTCGGTTTGCCGAACTCGTGGACTTCCTGAAGAAGAACGAGGTCATCTCGGATTACGGTCAGGTGGCGCTGCTGCTTCACAGTGTACGGGAGGAGCACAGCGGGCCTTACCTGGCGGCGCTTGAAGCCAAAGGCATTCCGGCTTTTTGTCCTCGCGCCCGAGCCTATTTCGAGATCCCTGAAGTTAAATGTTTCGTTGGCTGCTTTGCCGTGCTCTTCGGCTGGTACGGAACCGGGCGTGGACAGGTCGCCGGCGCGGTCGCAGAGCTGGCCGACTACGTGGACAAGGCCATCATCCAGCTCGGGCGCCAATTTGGAGCTCCAAACCCGCTCGCTGCCGCCCTCCAGAAATGGACCGGCGAGATCGCTCGCCTTCGGGAAGGTGAAGCGCTCGATCTACGCCCGGCCGACTACTTCTACCACCTGCTCGCTCTTGAGCCATTTACAAGCGCCGTCCGCAACGAGAATACCGCCCGCAACCTCGCGATCTTCTCGCAACTCCTCAACGTCTTCCAGAGCTACTACCACTACACCGTCGTTACGCATCGCAATCGTGAGCTCCTCCGGCTCCACTTTTTCAACAGCTTCCTGCGCCTGCTCTACGATGGCGGTATTAACGAATATGAGGACCCGGACCAGCCCTTCCCCAAAGGCCACGTCCAGGTGATGACGATCCACCAGGCGAAAGGGCTTGAGTTCCCGGTGGTCGTGGTCGGCTCGCTCAGCACACAGCTCTCTAGCCCCAAGCAGATTGATCGCAACCTTGGGCCCTTCTATCACCGGCCGCCTTTCGAGCCCGAAACCCGTATCACGCTCTTTGACCGCATGCGGTTGCACTACGTCGCCTGCTCTCGACCGCAGAAGGTGCTAGTGCTCACCGCGCATGAACCACCGAAGGACCATTTTACATCCTTATGGCAAGGCCTTCCGCAGTGGCCGTATGTGCAGAAGGATCTGCTTGCGGCCCAGCGCTTCGAGATCCGCGAGCGCCTGCCGGTCAAGAAGGCGTACAGCTTCACGGGAGACCTCAAGATTTACGAGACCTGTCCGCGCCAATACCAGTTCTTCCGCGAGTACGACTTCACGCCCTCCCGCTCGGCAGTGATTTTCTTCGGACTGCTCGTGCACCAGACCAT